>NZ_JACJRC010000049.1 GCF_014697025.1 Alkalinema sp. FACHB-956
CGCATGTTCTGTCGTATTCGGGGCTATTTATCCACCTTGCGCAAGCAGCATATCAATCTTTTAGAGGCTCTCGTTGCATTGTTCTCGGGACATCCTGTGTCGCTTGAACCTCAGCCTGAGTAGTTACCTCAAAAGTTTGATCGAGAACCCGTTGCATCCACTGTCGATTCGCCAGAAATCCCCCCAAGGCTTCCCGACTGGCCATGGCTTGTTCTCGCAACTCGGAATCCGGCTGAACATACCAAACGCCATTCCCCGCCGGTGCAGAAGATCCACTCGTCCCACAGTACCCTTTATCCACCAGGATTACCTTAGCCCCTTGAGAGGCTGCCCCCCAGGCCACCCAAGTTCCTGATAATCCACCACCAATCACAAGGACATCCGTTTTGAGAGTGAGTACATCATTGTTAGAACTGCTGGGATCGATGAGTTGAGTAGTCATAGGAATGTCTCCTTAACAACTAGTTTATTGAAGATCATGTTTGCTTTCACACCCACGGAGTGACCCAGTGAGGGGGATGCATTGACTGATTCCGTTGTTGGGCATTACGGAGTGTGATTACTGTCAAAATCGCAATTACTGTTAGGTAAATTCGCTGCAACCATAGGTTACTTAACTGAAGAGACAGTTGACCACCGATCACGCCCCCAACAAACATCGCAAAACTCAGAACCAGGCCCAAACCATAATCAATGATTCCTTGGTGGGCAAAAATCACGGTGGCGATCAACGAAGAAACAATGTTGATCAGTTTAGTCGTCGCGATCGCTTGAATAAATGTCATCCGAAAGAGCAGGACATAGGCTGCTGTCAGCAAAGTGACATAGCCACCGCTAAAAAAACCGCCATAAATCCCTAGGATAAAGGTAGCCACATAGCCTAAAAGCTCTGCCATTCTTGGCGGCTTTCCTTCCGCTGGAACAAGGCCAGCCTCTTTCTTAAGAGATGAAAATATTGCAACCGCAATCATCGCGATCGAAATAATCAGCGGCATCGATCGGGAGGGAACAATCAGGACAAGCAATGCCCCCAAGACTGAGCTGATTAAGGTTAATGTTATCAGCAATGGCAAACGTTGTGTATCAATAATTCCTTTACCGACAAAAGGTAATGTAGCACCAAAGCTCATGACCGTCAGTCCCAACATATTCGTAGCAATAGCAACATGGGGCTCAATCCCAAATGCCAGCATCACTGGGACAGTAATCAAAGAGGTGCTACCGGAAATGACACTAATAATACTAGCAGCCAGAAAAATCGCAGTTAGAATCAGGATCTGAAGAAAGGTCATCGCTGTACTGATTGGTTACAAGAATCGATCGCCATCATGGGAGACGCATTGATCGTAGGGGTTCCACATTGACTGCCAGCTTGTTTCCCAGCCACAGGGCATGGTCAGTATGATCGGCGACGGGATCACTCGTGTTGGGATGAATGAGAATATCTAAACCCTCTCGGTGCAGCATCAGCCAAGGCACAAGGGAACCAAATTGATCGGGCTGGAAAGCAACCTGATACATCCATTGCGTGTGAGGGCCAACCAATTGGTCATGCCAGCGTCCCAATTGCACTGCAAAGCGATCGCCCAACCCCTGTCGTACCCGTTCCGCTGCCCCACGAGTCGCTGTGTCATAGTAGACGTGGGCATGAAACCCTGTAATTTCGTCATTAAGCGCTTGGACTGCATTGCTGGCATCTTCATATCCGCTCCCATTACCCATGGCTAAATTTCTCAGGAGAAACGATGTCACGATCGTATCAAGTTCGTGGTGTCACACGAAATTCCGAATTTTTGGGCGGTCGAATAGCAACTTCAGCGTGGGGCGTGCCATCGGGTACCCAGTTGTAGGGAATTGGCTGTGCCCGATAAACCCAATTGGTAGAGACCGTGCGATCGAGCCCTAGCTGCTGGCGACTGTAGTAGGGATTGATATATTCCCAAACAATCTCACCGGAGGGTGTCACCTGAAATAAACGCCCATTCATGCCTTCGTCAATCAAAGTATTGCCATTGGGTAAGCGGCGGGCACTGGAAATAAACGAACTATAAAATCCCCAAATCGGCTGATCCGAATCAATGCCAGTATATTGCCAAACGATCGTATTCGTTGTGGGATTAATTTCCAAAACCCGCGATCCCAATTGGGCACTGAGTCGCGTGGGCGGAAATCCCGAGGGCCCTTCATTATCGAACACTAATAGATTACCCGCACCGGGCAAACCTTCCGGAATAATATGGGCATCGTGCTGGCCACTGGTTTGATCCACTGGGCGCGGAGTTTTGAGACTGAGGGTTGGTCGGAGCGCGTTATTGGTCACGGTTCCTAGCCCTGGGGCTTTGGGATTATCGATCGCATCGTCTAGCCCATAATCTGGCCCAAGCCGCCAAACAATTTTGCCCGTTTGCTTGTCGATGATGGCGATAAAACTGGCTTCACGCGAGTCAATCACAAGATTATCTGGCGCAAACCGAGAGTCGCCTGCATCAAACCAACGATTGGGGCCGATCGGTTCCATGTCATTAATGGTCAAAAAGCCAAATCCCTTGCCACCGTCATCGTAGATTTGGCGCAGGATTTCACGACCTGAGGTCGAAATGCCAAACTCATCAATGTGATCTCCAACTGTCCAACTCCAAACTACTTGCCCCTCTTTCGTCACTTCAATAATGCGTTGATCACCGATTGCTTGCTCACTCACCCCCGCCACTGGATGATCGATCGTGGTCAGCAGCAAGGTATTGCCATTCGGTAAGCGACTGATATCGTGATTTTGGCGGGCTTTGCCACCGGGAGCCTGGGTTCCCCAACGCCAAACAACATGACTGTCCCAATCCAGTTCACCAACTTCCTGATTGGCGAAGATGTTGCCAAAGGGGGAATTTCCGTTTTTGAGTTGCACCAAAATGTGCCCCTTCTCACCGTCCGTCTGGGCTGGATTGAGCATTTCCGGCGGGAAGCCAAATTTGTCCCAGCGGTGGACTTCGTTGCCGTCCATATCGATCAGATGGGTGTTACCGTCTGGGGCGCTGAATAGCACATAGCTGTTGTAGGCTTGGGTTGGGTCGTAGAGGGTTGTGCCTGTGGGGAAGACGTTGGGTAGCGCGATCGCGTTATCTGACACGATGCCGATCATTACCCATAATGCTAATGCCAATATTGGGAGAATCAGCCAACGCAATCTAATCAAGGTCAATTTGAATAGCATCAATGGAAACCTGGTATTAGCGAAACGTTAGGACACAGATGCATAATCGACAGCAGCCTTTGTCGTCCCGAAGAATTGGTTGCCGGGGCGAGCTAGTCCCAGATTTTCCCGCAGGGTTTTGCCTTCGTATTCCGTGCGAAAAATTCCCCGCCGCTGAAGTTCTGGCACCACTTGATCCACAAAGTCATTCAGTCCTTCCGGGATGAAGGGAAACATGATGTTAAAGCCATCAGAGCCTTCTTCGGTTAACCATTGTTCCATCTCATCGGCGATCGTTTGGGGCGTGCCCACAAAGGCTAATCCGCCGTAACTGCCGACTCGTTGCGCCAATTGGCGCATGGTGAGGTTTTCCCGTTGGGCAAGAGTTATAACTCGTTCACGGGAACTTTTCCCAGCGTTGGTTTCGGGGATTGTTGGCAGCGGCCCATCGGGGTCAAAGCCCGAAACGTCATAGCCCAAGGCACTATTCAAACTGGCAATCCCACTATCGTAATGAACCAAGCTATCCAAATGGGCCCGCTTGGCGATCGCGGCTTCCACCGTGTCACCTACAACGACCAAAGCACCGGGCAGAATTTTAATACTATCGGGATCCCGACCGATCGCCTGAGCGCGTCCCTTGATATCCGCAAATAAGGCTTTCCCAGCTTCCAGATTACTCGCAGGCGCAAACACGACCTCAGCGGTTTCGGCAGCAAGTTGTCGGCCTACATTCGAGGCCCCCGCCTGCACAATTACGGGATGGCCCTGGACAGGTCTAGCAATATTTAACGGGCCTCGCACAGATAGATATTTGCCTTGATGCCCAAGAACATGCAACCTCTCTGGATCAAAATAAATCCCTGCATCCACATCGCGGACAAAAGCATCATCGGCAAAGGAATCCCAAAGGCCCGTCACCACATCATAAAATTCCCGTGCCCGCGCATAACGTTCGTCATGATCGAGGTCTTCTTCCAAACCAAAGTTGAGGGCAGCATCAGGATTGGCAGTCGTGACAATGTTCCAGCCCGCTCGCCCACGACTAATGTGATCTAGGGATGCAAAGCGGCGAGCGATGTGGAACGGCTCGTCGTAGGTCGTAGAGGCCGTCGCAATCAGTCCAATGTGATGAGTCACGGTGGAAAGGGCTGAAAGCAGGGTAAAGGGTTCAAAGGAAGTCACTGTATGACTGCGTTTGAGGGCATCGATCGGCATATTTAGCAATGCCAAGTGATCGGCCATGAAAAATGCATCGAACTTGCCCTGCTCCAATTTTTGGATGAGTTGTTGAATCGCGGGAAAGTTAAAGTTCGCATCCGGCAAAGCCCCTGGATAGCGCCACGCACCAGTGTGAATGCTGATGGGACGCATGAATGCACCCAACTTTAACTGTTTTGTTTGAGTCATACAGGCTTCCTTATCGATCGCTCCAAGGGCATTCGCCGTGGAACATTACCAAGTTTGGGTTGTCGGACGAATCAGAATTTCGTTGACGTTAACGCGGGGGGGTTGGGTCACCGCGTAGACGATCGCGGAGGCAATATCCTCACTTTCTAGCGGCGTAATTGAATTGCGCAGCTCTTGACTCCGTTGTTTGGCATTAGCATCACTAATGTGTTGATCAATTTCTGTATTGACCATACCCGGCTCAATCACCGTCACACGAATATTGTGTTTCGAGACTTCTAGCCGCAGCGCTTCAGAAAATGCATTGACGCCCCATTTACTCACGTTGTAGCCACCAATCCCCACTCGAACGGTACGCCCTGCCACGGAGGAAACATTTACAATATGACCTGTGCCCTGAGCTTGGAAAATCGGTAACACCCCATGGGTCAGATTCATCAATGCCAGTAAATTCAGCTCAATCATGCGTCGCCAGTCCGCAGGGTCAGCATTGGCAATCTCACCGGTCAGGGCAATTCCCGCATTATTGACCAGAATATCAATCTGTCCCCAGGCGGTTCTCGTTTTCTCAACAATCGTTGGGATTGCTGTGTCGTCGGTGATATCCGCCACAATCACTAAGGCATCTCCCCCTGCTGCCGTAATCTGTTGGGCCAGCGTGTCTAACCGATCGCCCCGACGGGCAACGATCGCCACCTTGGCCCCTTCTCTGGAGAGGGCGATCGCCGTTGCTTTGCCAATCCCAGCGGAGGCTCCTGTGACGATCGCAACTTTACCTACTAATGTTCCAGTCATCTCGTTACTCCCTGTCAGTGGGCAGATGTCCCTGCCAATTCTGGTTCACGCTGGGCTGGCTGGGCTGGTATGAACTGGTTGGTCGGACGCTCTAGGCCCAGATTTTCCCGCAGGGTCTGACCTTCGTATTCCGTGCGGAATAGCCCCCGTTGTTGCAGGACAGGAATTACGTGATCAACAAATTCTTCCAATCCCCCCGGCAGGTAGGGCGGCATGATGTTAAATCCATCTGCTGCACCGTTACGGAACCATTCTTCTAACTTGTCAGCAATTTGTTCGGGGGTGCCCACCACTTGCCAATGGCCCCGTGCCCCTGCGATCGCTTCGTACAATTGCCGAATGGTTAAATTCTGCCGTTGCGCCAGTTCTATCAGTAACCGCTGACGACTTTGTTGAAGTTCCGTCGGGGGAATTTCTGGAAGAGGCCCATCCAACGGATATTGGGACAAGTCTACCTCCCCGAGCATTCCAGCCAACAAGCTTAAACCCACTTGGGGATGAATTAAGGCTTGAATCGCCGCAAATTTTTCCTGCGCTTCCTGCTCCGTTGCTCCAATGACCGGAAAAATTCCCGGCATAATTTTGAGTTGATCGGGATGGCGACCGTACTTCGCCAAGCGGCCTTTAACATCTGCGTAGAACGCTTGAGCATCCGCCAGGGTTTGCTGGGCTGTAAAAATGACCTCGGCGGTTGGAGCGGCTAAATTTTTGCCATCTTCTGAGGAGCCTGCTTGGATAATAACCGGATACCCTTGAATGGGCCGACCCACATTTAAGGGGCCTTTGACCGCAAAGTGTTCGCCTTTATGGTTGGGAACATGTAATTTCTCTGGGTCAAAATACCGACCGGTCTCTTTATCCCGAAGAAACGCATCATCTTCCCAGCTATCCCACAGCTTCGTCACCACTTCAACAAACTCACGGGCACGCTCATACCGGGGAGCATGATCCATATGTTTCTCTCGGCTGAAGTTGCGGGCTTCGGCGGTTGTGGCGGAAGTCACTAAGTTCCAGGCGGCTCGCCCACCACTGAGATAGTCTAAAGAGGCAAATTTACGGGCCAGGTGAAAGGGTTCGTTGTAGGTAGTTGATACAGTCGCCGCTAGACCAATGCGATCGGTCACGACAGCCAATGCCGATAGCAACGTTAAGGGCTCAAAATGGACAACATGACCACTGCGGCTTAAGACTTCGGGGCCGCGATCGCGATCGCGAACCGCAACGCCATCCGCAAAAAAGATCATGTCGAATTTACCCCGTTCCGCCGTCTGAGCAATTTGGCGAAAATGGTCAAAACTCAAGCCCCCATCGGCCCGTGCATCGGGGTACCGCCAAGCAGCTAAGTGATGTCCCGAACTCATGAGAAAAGCGCCGAGCTTGAGTTGTTTTGGTTGGTTACTCATAAAAGATCAAACCCCTAGTCCAACTATTCAACAAACAACGAACTATTAGATAGTCTAACTGATGAGTTGCATTATCTAGCATCAGGACTACGCCAGTCAATCTACGCCCTCACAAGCTGCTTAATTAACTTGTTAGATAGCCTATTTTGAGTAACATCTGCTGTCTCAGCAACAACAAGAAAAATGCAAAACAATATACAATTTATGAAAAAATAAATAGATGTCGGCTTGCTTCAACAACGACTTACATCAAAAACATAGATTTGCAAAGTTCAATAGATACAAAAATTTTTACTATGCTCTCAACCTTGACAACTGGAATAGCAGCAGCCATCACCTTGAATCAGCCAGCAGCTTCACAAAAAATGTAAAACCGCTGGCTGAAAGGGCTATTCTATCTGGTGTAGGGAAAAATTCTATTACTAATTGGAGTAAGATAAACCCGTATTTTCCAACCTGTTGATAACGGGTTCTCTGATCCTGGTAAGAATGATGACATCTCCCTAGAACGAAATATCACTAAATATAGTACATAGGAGAGTCTTGTCGATATTGATCACGACGTTGCCATAATTCTTGAAGTGTGACATTTCGCAGAATGTCCTCAGCAACGAGCTTCGCTTCTCTCCAAACTTCATAGATTAAATCTCGTTCGATCGTCGAGTCCTCTACCGAATCTCGCTGAAGACGCTCTCCTTCAACCAGTTCTACAACCTCTAGAACCGTAATTTGCCAAGGATCTCGAGCTAATAGGTATCCACCCTTAGCCCCTCGGAAACTCTGAATCAGTCCACCTCGGCGTAAAATCGTACAAATTTGTTCCAGATAACGCTCTGGAATCGGCTGCTTCTTGGCAATTTCATTCATCGTAATCGGCTCAGCCACCAAATATCGATCGGCCAGTTCAATCAGAGCCAGCAGAGAATATTCAGCCTTAGTTGATAGCACGAGTAGGGAAGACTCTTTTCGATTAACAAAAGCACTTTGCTTGCGCTCATCCACAGCATCGGTCTCCTACTAGTCAATTTTAGGGGCGTCAGTTTGACAAGCACCTTGCTCACCATGGTACTATCCAAAGCGACAAAAATCTACTATATCTTGATCGGGAAACCGGAGATTATATCCTACAGCAATGTAAAGCCGATATCGTGCTATTGGATCCATGACACTAGAGCAGTTACGAATTTTCTTGGCAGTGGCGGAGCATTTGCATTTCACACGAGCGGCAGAAGCGCTGTACATCACGCAGCCTGCTGTAAGTGCGGCCATTCAGTGTTTAGAAGGAGAGTATCGAGTTAAACTCTTCCATCGCTTGGGAAGACGCATTGAAATTACAGATGCAGGACGACTCCTACAAAGTGAAGCTAAAAACATCTTTGAACAGGTGAGATTACTAGAGCGCAATCTGCGGGAACTCAATAACCTCCAGCGGGGAGAGTTGTATCTCGGGGCTAGTTTGACGATCGGTAACTATTGGCTTCCGGATAAGATTTGTCTATTTAATCAGCGACATCCCGGTATTGCTGTGCACTGCGTTCTAGCGAATGCCGAAGAAATTTGCGAAGGAACGGCAGCAGGACGATTTGATTTAGGTTTGGTGACGGGAGATCTCAAACCATCACTACAAGAGAAATTACAGCAGGAAACCGTAGGGCTCGATCGCATGCAAATCGTTGTTGGTCAAAATCATCCTTGGTTTATGATCGGTCAAGTGACGGTTGATGACCTTTTGCAAACCCATTGGATCATGCGAGAGCCGGGTTCCGGCGGACAGCAACTATTTGAACAAGCTTTGGTTCGTTGGAACATAGCCATCGATCGATTGAATGTCGCGTTAGTTCTAAACAGCAGTGAAATGGTCAAATCTGTTGTGGAGAGTGGAATTTTAGCTTCAGCAATGCCAGAACTCATGATTCGTAAGGAACTCAAACTTGGCACACTAAGAGCAATTAAAGTTGTCTCAGATCAAAGTACGCTCTCTCAACCACTTTCTATCATTCAAAAAATCATTAAAATCAAACATCGTCAACGCTACCAAACTAAAATTTTGACAGCATTTGAGAAAATATTAATTCAGTAATTGGTGCAGTAATATATTTATTTTGAATGATTAAATGCGTCACGATACTGGTAGTTTTAATCATTCAATTTAGAATAAAAAATCAACAAAATCTACGACTATAACGATTAACAGTTATAGTATGTTTTTATTTTGTATTATGAAATCTATGCATTATCAATTAACAACGTATCTAGTAACTGGTTTAGAAATACATTAATCAACTCATCACAAAAATCAAGGAGACTTTGACGAGTTTTTGCGGATTGCCAGTAATTGTTTAATATCTAACACCTTGGTTCCATCGCCACCCACAATAAAGGGGAGTTCGCCATTCCATTTTTCGATCGCTTGACGTTCCAGTAATTCCGGCGTCAGATTTTCGCGGAGTAACCGTTGGGCTTCTGCGTCACCCCGAGCTAAATTCACCTTTGCTTCCGCTTCCTTCGACGCTTTCAAAGCTACAAATTCCGCCCGCTTAGCCTCTTGTTCAGCCACCTGCTTGGCCTCCACTGCATCACTGAACCGTTGTGAGAAGTGGACATGCACCAAGGAAATATCATCGACAGACACATAGTACGGAGAAAGCCGTTCCGTTAAACTACGATCGACATTCTGTTTGACCTCGCCCCGTTTGGTAATTATTTCCTCAGCGGTATACATTGCCATCACCGCTTTTAACACTTCTTCCACCGCAGGATTGATGATGTTATTAATCACCGATTGTTCATCCCCAATCTGCTGAAATAGTAAATTAGTTTTTTCTGGAATAATATGCCAGTTTAGTGCCACATCGGTATAAACATCCTGCAAATCTTTGGAAGAGGCTTCCGCTGAAATTTCTTGACTTTGGATACGAACTGTAATTTTTCTAACAGAATAGATGAGAGGAACAATAAAATGAATTCCTTCATCAAAAATTTCTGGCTGTACCGCACCAAATCTCATCACCACCCCTCGTTCACCCGCGTTAATAATGACACAGAAGCAAGCAAACAAGGCCAGCAGAAAAAGCAGGAAAAAAACCTTGCTTGCCACCAGCCAATCCTGAGGACTGCGACGAATCAAAGTTTTCTGGGGATCCTCAAGTTGCTTGCCCATTGCGCGATTCAACCGATTGGAGAGTGCTAGCTATACATTAACTATTTTACAAAAGTTAGTAATAAAGTCAGTAAAACTCTATATTTCTTGATAACAGAGCCCCTCAATCCAGGAAAAAGTCCCCGTAGAATCACCCAAGAAACCCTGGCTAATCCAAGCTTTTAGCTACTTTCATAAATTCAACTTATTGTTATGACAAATAAGAATATTTGCTTCTATGAGTAGCCTAGCAATACAGTTTTCAGTAGGAAGCCATTGCCATGGATTTCCCTAGCAGACTCACCCCAATTCTCGCGATCGTGATTAATTTTTGAAATCCTTCGGTGTTCTGTTCTCAGTTCTTTCTATACGAGGTCGTTGAAACGTCACTATGACCAGTGAAATCAGGCTCTCTCAAGGGGGACACAGCACCCACGGTTTGAAGCCAAATTGTCTTTCCTTTAGCGAAGTACTAGCGCAATCCTTTGCGGTCATTGCACCCACCACCATCCCAGCATCTAACTTAGGGTTAATTGTTGCCTTAGCTGGGAACGGCACCTGGCTTAGCTTTTTACTGGGCTTAATTGGCTTGATGTTGGTCAGCTTCAATATTAATCAGTTCGCCAGTCGATCGGCCTCTCCAGGGTCTTTATACACCTACATTGTCAAAGGTTTAGGGCCAACGGCTGGGGTGATTTGTGGGTGGAGCCTTGTCCTAGCGTACCTATTTACGGGCATGTCCGTTTTATGTGGATTTGCCAACTTCAGTAGCGCTATCTTTGCCCATCTAGGTCTGTATCCTTCCAGCATCACCTTACTTGCGATCGGGGCTGCCATTGCCTGGTATGCAGCTTATCGCGATATTCAACTTTCTGCGATGGCAATGCTGTGGCTTGAAGGATTATCGATACTCCTGATCTTGATTCTGGGGATCATTATCTGGGCAAACAACGGCTTTGCAGTGGATCTCCGTCAATTAACCCTACAGGGCGTCACTCCCGGCAGTATTGCCATGGGGCTTGTGCTAGTCATGTTTGGCTTTTCAGGCTTTGAGAGTGCAACATCCCTGGGAGATGAAGCCAAAAACCCGCTGCGTACCATTCCGAAAGCTGTACTGGGTAGTGCCCTTATGGCAGGACTCTTCTTCATCTTTACCAGCTACATCGAGATCCTCGGATTTCATAGTGCTGGCATTGATATTACCAAAGCAGAAGAACCTTTGACGCTTTTATCTCAACAAGCAGGCGTGGGCTTCCTGGGAGATCTGGTAGCACTAGGCGCTTTATGTAGTTTCTTCGCCTGTGTTTTAGGCAGCATTAACCCCGCTGCCCGCATCTTTTTCACGATGGCACGTCATGGATTATTTCACGCATCGATCGGACGAGCCCATAGTGCTAACCGGACTCCCCATGTCGCTGTTAGTATTTGCTCGTTCTTGATGTTCCTAGTGCCTGCCATCATGATGTTATTTAACATCAAGCTCTTTGAGAGTATGGGTTACCTCGGTGCCATCTGTAGCTACGGATTTCTCACCGTTTACATTCTTATTTCCATTGCCGCACCCGTCTATTTGAAAAAAATTAAGCAATTGCAGCCCCACCACTTAGTCGTTTCACTATTCGCGATCGGCTTCATGATGATTCCTGTCATTGGTAGCGTCGGTATTCCGGGAAGTACCTGGTTCCCCGTGCCAGAAGCGCCCTACAGCATCTTTCCCTACCTATTTTTACTGTACCTCAGTGCAACCTGCGGCTGGTTTGTTTGGCAACGGATGCGCTCGCCTCACATTCTGAGAACCATGGAACGAGGCATGGCCATTATCCAAGAGACCCATCATCTTCGTTAAATTTTAGGAGGAGTGAAATGAATGGATTGATCACGGCAATTCCCACAGGGCTGATGGCATTCATCGCCACCAATTTAGATGACATCATTATCCTGCTCTTGTTTTTTTCCCAGATTAACCAATTTTTCCGCCGACAACACATTGTGACCGGGCAATACCTAGGGTTTGCAGTATTAGTGCTGGCCAGCTTACCCGGATTCTTTGGGAGTGTGCTGTTACCGCGCGATTGGATTGGACTGTTGGGCCTGGTACCCATCGCGATCGGGATCAGTCGGTTACTCAATGCAGATACCAACGACAGCGAAGAAGTCCCCCTAGATTTCAGCGAGAATCCCCCTTGGTTCGCTGGACTCCTATCGCCTCAAACCTACAGTGTAGCAGCCGTCACATTTGCCAATGGAGGGGATAACATTGGTATTTACATTCCTTTGTTTGCCCACAGCAGTGCAGAAGAACTCATTGGAATTTTAGGAGTCTTCTTTTCGTTGGTCGGCGTTTGGTGCTACACCGCTTGGCGATTGACCTGTATTCCAATGATTGCAGAGGTCTTAACCCGCTATGGCAATCAGTTAGTGCCCTTTGTTCTCATGGGATTAGGAGGGCTGATCCTAGTGGATAGCCATACCCTCGAAAATCGAGGATTAGCAACTTTAGCGTTAACACTGGGTGGATTAATCATGCTGATGCTACTCCACAACAGTGGTAAGCTTGCGAGCATTCTCCCCGACAGCCAAGAAGGGTAAAGGTCTATGTCCTCAACAATGTCCTCGATCTGGATTACTCAAGCAATTACCACTGGAATCACCGCATTTGTTGCAACTAACTTCGATGACTTGGTAATTTTGACCATTTTCTTTTCCCAGGTCGATGGCAAGTTTCGGATCCGGCACATTGTTCTAGGACAGTTTTTAGGATTTTTGGTTCTCATTTTGGCGAGTTTACCCGGCTTTTTTGGCGGTGTGTTCCTCCCGCGTCCTTGGCTCGGCTTACTCGGCCTCCTGCCGATCGCCATTGGGATCAACCATCTCCTCCAGAGCAACGGCTCGGAACCCACCGTACAACAGGTGAATCTTTCCCCCGCCCGCCCTGCCAACAATCGCAACTATTTCACCGCATTCCTCAGTCCCTATACGTATCAAGTGGCCGCTATCACGATCGCAAATGGTGGAGACAACATTGGAATTTACGTTCCCCTATTTGCCAATAGCAATTTGCCCAGCTTAAGCATTATTCTCATCAGCTTTTTTGTCCTCATTGGAGTTTGGTGTGCCCTATCCTACTACCTGACCCAGCATCGGCTGATTGTGAATACCCTCACTCGTTACGGCCATCGCATTGTTCCCTTTGTCCTGATCAGCCTCGGCTTATTCATCCTCGTGGAAAGCAAGACCTACACGCTCTTAGTGAAATAAATCATGAAAGAAATCGTGAAATACAGATTTGGGTATAACCAAACATCGCTTTTCACTCGAGGTTCGTTGGAAGCCACCCACCTGAATCCATCATTTGCAATAGGAGTTACCCCATGAAATTGTGGAAAATGGCATTGAACCAAATCACGCTCAACTCGATTTTCCTAAACCCGATCGCCCTGAAAAAGATGGTAACGAGAGTGATGGTTGGGATCGCCCATGTCTTGATGCTGAGTTGGGTGTTTACCCAACCCGCCTTTGCAGACCTAGGCAAGTTCACTCGGACTCCGGAATATCAAGACATCACCCAGACCCTAGAAACACTCCTGCAAACTCCCGATCAATCGGGATTAGACGCTGTTCAACTGCAACAGAAGATCACGAATCTCCGCTGGCAGAAGTACCTGTTAGAAACGGCTGATAACCGTGCCCAATGCCGCAACCAAACGGGCAAAACGCTAGCGATTTATGCAAAATCCAAGAAAGCACCCGCGATCGCCCCTAGCACGCTGTATTTTCTGGCCGATGGTCAGGCGCTAGATGACGATTGGGCTTGTACCAGTGTCCTCTTACCCGGTGGAACCAAACTCTCACTCGCGCCCAACGAGATCCAAGATTTAACGGAAGCGATCGTCTTGAAAGTCTTACCAGGGACTCAGTTAATTGCCAGCGTCAACCCCACAACCACTGCGATCGAACTCAATGTGCCGACCCTGTCCGTCACGAATGCAAGCGAGGCAGGCGTTGAGGGATCTAATCTCTCTCAAGCGGAGATTGATGCCCAAATTCCTAATGCCCCTGTTGACTAGTAACCATCCATTGGCGCATGAATTGGCACATGAATTGGCGCATGAATTGGCCCATCTATTGCCCCATCTATTGCCCCATACATGACCATCCATCCCCCTTTGGTCTACCGTTAGCCGGAATATCGCACAGGAGCCAAGGGGGATCGGATTAGGGCACAGATCAACTGAATTCCCCTTTAATAAGGGGGAATTAGGGGGATCGTTATGTAGTGCAATCACAAGTTGATTGAGTCATTGATTGAGTCGTTGATTGAGTCGTTGATTGAGTCTAAGTTAACTTGTTTAGTCGATCGTATTTTTTCCGATCGTCCGTGTTTCTAGGTTACAGACCGGCTTTAATTGAATCAGCATTGCGAAGGAATGTTCCCATGGTCTCTCTGTTCAAATCTAAAGTAGCGCAGTCAATGAGTGGAGATGCAGAAATTGCCAAGAAGCGGAATCTCAACCGGATTCGAGATCATCTGGCGAATGAAAGAACCTATCTATCTTGGATGCGCAGCGCGATCGCGCTGATGGGATTTGGGGTTCTGATTGTGAGAATGCGCATGTTACGCCCACCCATGGCTCCCCAAGCGCCCGGTGGGGGATGGAAGTTGGGTCTTGCGTTCGCCATTGTGGGACTATTAACCGTTCTGCTCTCCACACAGCACTATTTTGCAGTCCGTGATGACATTGAAGAAGATACCTATGAACCCCCCGATCGCTGGGTCATTCTATCCAGCATCGCGATTCTTTTGTTAGGAACGGGGGTAATCTACTACGTCTTTACCGTTCCCACAACGTTTAGTGCCCTTGTTATTGAATAGAAGAGACATCACCATGGGACTAGAGCAGGGACTGCCAGTATTCAGTCACCAAAGCCTACTCAACCACGACACCCTCAACCAAGGCATACTCCCCGCCATCGGTCTGATCCTCGTACTGACCCTTTTAGAAACCATCCTATCGGCAGACAACGCCGTAGCCCTTGCAGCCCTGGTTCAACACATGGAGGATGAAGACCATCAAAGACAGGCCCTCAATTGGGGATTAGCGGGAGCCTTTGGCCTCCGGATAGGGTTAATTATTGCAGCCACTTGGGTCATTCGGTTTTGGCAAATTGAGTTAATCGGCGCATTGTATCTGTTGTGGTTGGCTGGGAAATACTTCTGGGAACGATGGGAAATCGATGCATTCCCCCCATCAGAGGCCAATTCCCACCGTCCGCCCAATACCCTATGGCAAATCATTCCCCTCATTGCCTTGACCGACTTAGCCTTTAGTCTAGACAGTGTAACCACAGCTGTGGCGATCGCCGATCAAACTTGGATTATTCTCGCGGGAGGCGCGATCGGGATCATTACGCTCCGTTTTTTGGCTGGATTATTTGTGCGATGGCTATCCGAATTTACCTATCTACAGGATGCAGCCTATTTAACGATCGTCGGTGTGGGTATCAAGCTGCTGTGTAAGGCCATCCTGCCAGCCTATGTGCCGCCGGAGTGGGTTGTTGTACCTGTGATCGCAATTTTATTCAGTTGGGGCTTTTCCAAGCGCGTTCCTGTGGAATGCTCCATTGGGGATGAGGATTTGTTGCCTTAGCTCTGGAATACTCAATCGATGGATTATCGCAAGACAAGTCCCTTTAATCAGAAGGACTTTGCAAAAATTGGCTGGATAGATTGCTTTCCATGAATCAGAAAAGACGGTTGGATCTGTAGCATTAAGCAATCAGTATTGGTATAACTTAACTATCCAAGCGAGCTGCTCTACTAAACGAGGAAGGCACTGATGATGGAGAGCACCGACTGTAAGTCTCAGCCCGTTTTGGTCGGATTGACTCGTTGGGGCGTTGTTGCCGCAGAATTATTGATTGCAGCACTGGGTGGTGTTGGTTTATTAGCAATCGGATTAGGCAGTGGAGCGTGGATTTTAGGGGGGATTGCCGCCGGAGCCATGGTCTATGGGATCTGGCTGAACACTGGAGCAACGGATCTCAAGCCCAATCGCAATGCACGTAAGTTTGGCCAAATCTTGATTGGACTGTCGATCGGGCTATCTCTCCAAAACACGTACCTTGCCAATTTAGCGCCGCAACTGGTGTTATTTCTCGGTTTGGCTTTATGTTTACTCCTGTGTAGTGGATTGGTGGGTGCACTCTATGCCTCCCTTGAGAAAACCGATCTACTAACGGGTGTCCTCTCTACCACCCCTGGCAATATTGGAGTCATGGCTAGCATCGCAGGCGACTATAGTCAGCATGCAGCACTGGTCTCACTAGTACAATTGCTACGCTTTACCGCGATTATTACCATCGTTCCTGCGATCGCGAATAGTTACCTCCATACCGATTCCAATAGCTTGTCCATTCTTCAAACAACGCTAACCGATTTGTTCCATGGACACCTTCAGGACTGGGGCTTTTCTGCGATCGTCATCATTCTGGCCGTCATCACCGTACAGTTGTGTACCCAAATCCAGCTACCCGTCGCAGCCTTTCTGGCCTCAATAGGCGTCGGAATTGCCTGGTCTCTGTTGGCCCAGGCATTACCTATTCATTTCCAAATGCCTGGAATGGTGAATATCCTTGGACAGATTCTCTTAGGCATGACCATGGGTGAGTATTGGGGGCTGAGTCCAAAATTTGAGCGCAGTCGTTTGATGCGATCGTTCATTCCCGTCGGGTTAATTTTCATCGCGGGATTGCTCACCGCCCTCCTCGCAAAACTCCTCACCCCATGGGACTGGTTGACCTGCTTACTAGTCGCTGCGCCGGGAGGATCCCCCGAAATGATTTGGATCGCCTTATCCATGCACCATGATGTTGAAGTAGTCACCGCTAGTCATTTAGTGCGTTTACTCACAATTAATCTTTCGTTGCCTTGGATCGTCGCCATGGCAACCCATTGGGGTCAACAGCCCTTCGCGTTATGGGATCAATCAGAACAGGTCAAGTTAGACTCTATTGAATCAGAACCGGTTGACTCGGAACCCGTTACAGTTCCAAAGTAATCCCCCAAGAGTTTATGGGGTAGTACCAGCAAACTGGTTCCGATCGCCCATGCAGTCGATAACATCCAACCTGCAAAGATATCACTCGGATAATGCACACCTAAATAAATCCGTGTCCATGCAATCATCAGGACAAAGGCTGCACCGGATAGCATCACCCAGACAGCCCAGCGACTTCCTAACAACAGAATAATTAACGCTAGAATAAACGTCATACTGGACATGGCATGGCCGCTAGGAAATGAGAAATCGTAGTGAAAATGGGCGTTTGGCCATAGCTGGGGGCGCTCGCGATGAAACAGAAACTTGGCTGTACGATTAATTGCAATATTGCCAACCAGGGTTAAACCCCAATAGCCCAGCGATCGCCAGTGCCGTCGAGCTAACAGCCACCCACCCACCAACAAAGAAGCCGGAACTACGCCGGTATAGACACCCAAATCCGTCAAAAATTGCACCCAGGCATCTAACCTAGGATTCGCCATACGATGAACTTGCCAAAGGAACTCTTTTTCCCAGGCAAATTTATCTGGATAGAACTGAGTCCCGATGGCCAGTAGGATGAAACATTGCAGCGGCACATACACCCCATACCTGAGCCACAGCATCAACTTCCGAGGCAATGGCAGACCCGAGAAAGAAACTCGCTTTAAAGAAACTCGCGTTTGGGCAAAGAGAACGATATGCAACCAGCAATTCTGTAATTGCTGTATCATCCACGCTTTAAGCAGCATAGGCAAGTTTCCAACTGACTGCAACTAGGAGCAAGTAAACTGCAAATCGGAGCGGTTTTTGAGGCGCTAATTGACAGAGTTTTGCCCCCAGTAAAGCCCCAGGCACCGACCCAATCCAAATGGGAATCACAATCCCCCACTGAACCGTTCCTAAGCTCAAGTGACCTAGGGACGTAAACGTCAGCAGAATGGCAGCTTGGGCCAGATCCGTTCCGACTAACTTTCGGGCATCTAATCGGAAAAACATCACTAGAACCAAGGCAAACATTGCTCCGGATGAAACGCTAGTGAGTCCAACAATACAACCTAATAATGCACCTATTAGAACGCTAAATGCTTTGCCATATTCTGTTGATAAGTCAATTTTAGGCAGATCCGGAAGTTGAAATTCTGGCGCAAAGGTTAGCAACATCAGCTGAATTAGGGACACGATCGTCACCATCAAAATCGCCATGCCAATGAACCGCAGCAGTACCGCCTCGGTATCAAGCCCTTCAATCCCCCTGAACTGGTGCAGCAGCGCCACTCCCCCGAGGGAACCCGGCACACTTCCCAAGGCCAGCCATTTGACCACCTGCAAATCCAAGGTTTGCTGTCGCCAATGCTTTATCCCTCCAACAATTTTCATTAAAGTAGCAGCTACCACATCAGAACTGACTGCAACCGAGGGAGGAACTTGAAATAGAAAAATCAACATTGGAGTAATCAGGGAAGCCCCCCCAATTCCTGTTAAGCCCACAATGATACCAATACAAAAACTGATTGGAACGAGTAATACAGGATCCATTATCTTGCAACAATTGATTTAAGGTGTACTAGGAACCGATCGGGAAAAATGAGTTCAAGTTTTTCATGACTTGACCACTTAGTTCAGCCAATGTCTCACTCGACAGTGGAGAGTCTAGAATTCCCAATTGTAGAAACACCAAGATTGCTGCTGTATAAAGGGTTGATGTCAATAACCCGCTGAGTAAATCCTTTTTAAAGTTGCGTTCCTGAGTGCCGTTATGGGCAATTTCAAATACGCCTGCCTGCATCAGCAAAATGCCTACTACGTTGGAGAGCCAGTAGCCCACGATCGCCCCTGGAAGCAGCCAATCCTGAGAGACCAGACTACATAGATAGCCAATTCCATAGGCAACCGGCAAATTAAAAATTAAATCATTCCACCAGCATAGGGGAGAAAGCAAGTAGCCAATCACAACTAGACCGCCACCCAAAAGTCGCTTCCAGATTGTTCCACCACGGGCAGCAGAGATTCCTGAATCTTCAGGCAACGATCGAAATAGATTCAGCGATCGCAAACGGTTCACCATAGGACGTGATTGAGGAGATTGAGAAGAGGCTGACGTATCCGGCAATTGAGACGGGGAAGATTGGGTTAGGTTATCCGATTCAAGCATAATTTCTTGTTAAGGAAAAGAAACTTAAGTACGGTATCTCGATAGATTTACCGTACTTTAACATAATTCTCTTGAACACACACAATCCCGACCGATTTACTGGGGAATAGAAAAATAAAATTGAAAATGTCCTTTATCCTGGTAGAGGTACCAGAAAATGATCTGCCAAAAACAAAGACCTCTTCCAAAAAACAGCTTCCATGACAAATACTGAAAAGCCCCTAAACGACTTGCTTAGGGGCTTTTCGCAGTAATTTCTACCAAAGAAAAATTTACTAGATCATCTAGATCCTGGTGAAACGGGGTTCAGGGAAACTCAATCATGATTCATGGCAGGACTTGAGGGAACATTTAGATTACAACGCATTAATCCAAGAAAAATTCATCAATCCAAGTTATTCACATCACAACTACTGATTAAGAATAACAATGAAGATGCACGGGAAAGATGCACAGGGAAGCTACTGGGGCCTGAAATGCACAGAATTTAACTGGATTAACATTCTGGAAATTATCATAACCAATCAAGCTCAGTCAGTCCCGCTGAGTCATGCTTAAAATGGCTAGTGGTCTGCTCGATCGTTGATGCTAGCCAGAAATCAGCCTATTGGAATGCAGGAATTGCTCTACCTTCACCAATCAGCCCATGGAATTTAGGTGCTGGCTCCCACTAAATCATATTCACTAAAGACCTTCACCTGTTTGGGTTGAATGTAAACCCGCTGTTGTGGGATGAGATTTAGGCGATCGAAATCCTGTCGGCTCAAATAAACATCCATCGGCTCACCGGACACAAGGGACAATTCCACCTGAATTTCTCGACCGAGATGAATAATACGATGAATGTTAGCTGGGACAGCATGATCAATTGGCTCATGGTAGATTGCCACATCATGGGGACGTAGGAAGACGCGATCGCTAGATTGGATACGACTACGATTACCACTAGCAACCACACCCGAACTTCCCGGCAAGATGTTGACTGGCCCAATAAAGCTCATAACAAAGGGCGTTGCTGGTTTATCATAAATTTCACTCGGGGTTCCAACTTGCTCCACTCGACCCCGGTTCATGACCACGATCTCGTCAGCAACTTCCATCGCCTCTTCCTGATCATGGGTCACAAAAACCGTCGTTACATTCACATCGTGGTGTAGTTTACGCAACCAAGCGCGCAAATCCTTCCGCACCTTAGCATCCAACGCACCAAACGGTTCATCCAAGAGCAACACCTGGGGTTCCACCGCAAGGGCACGGGCCAAAGCAACCCGCTGGCGTTGGCCTCCTGAGAGTTGGGAGGGATAGCGATCGCCCATGCCTTGAAGTTGAACCAGATCAATCAGTTCATCTACTCGATTAGCAATCCGCTGTTTAGTGACCTTGCGCAGTTCTAAGGCAAACGCAATGTTTTGTCGAACCGTACGGTGTTTAAACAACGCGTAGTGCTGAAACACAAAACCAATTTGGCGTTCTTGCACAGGACGGTAGGTGGCATCTCGCCCAATCAGATAGACGCTGCCCTCATCTGGCTGCTCCAATCCAGCAATAATCCGCAAAAGCGTAGATTTCCCAGAGCCCGAAGGCCCCAGGAGAGCCACTAATTTCCCCGTTTGGCATTCTAGGGACACCTGATCGATCGCATGAAAAGACCCAAAGGACTTCGAAACATTATGAATTGAGATACCCATGTGTTTTTTTGAAGACAGTTACGATATAGTGAAGTATACTACGGCAAGCCAATCGGGAAACCGTGGTTTAATAAATCCTTAGCACTTCATTCGGTAATTTTCAATCCTGCTTTGTTCAGCCTACAGTCTTCAACACCATCGGCTTTGCCGCAACCTGCCGTGAATCAGTTCAACAATGAGCAGCCCTCTTCGCTGCAACCCAGCACAAATCCCGCGATTATTTCCAATCCCTATAAGCAGTTCCAGCCATTGCGCGAATTTCCAGCCCGTGCATTACTACCTTTAGGATCGGGGTATTTGTGGCAGATCCAATCGGGAGCAGCTAGAACCATGACGTGGTTAGAAGATGGTACCGTCGTCACTTTGGGCATTTGGGGGCCGGGGGATATTGTGGGACAAGCCCTGTCGCGGATTACACCGTATCAAATCGAGTGCCTCACACGATTAGAAGCGACAATGTACCCATTAGATGTTGATCCCCAACAATTAATTAATCTTTTATTTCTCTATACACAACAGTCCGAAGAGATGGCTGTGGTACGGGGACATCGCCGAGTTGATGCGATGCTGTATCACTTTTTTGAATTGCTATCTAAAAAGTTTGGTCGCCATGTTGAAACTGGCCAATTAATTGATCTTCGCCTAACCCACCAAGATATTGCAGATAGCTTGGGAACAACACGAGTCACGATTACCCGGTTGATGAAACAGTTTCAAGAACAGGGGATCATTGAGCGTCGATCGATTAGTCAATTTATCTTCCGAGAAGAAGAAAGATTCTGGCATTACGAAATTTAGAGTACTTTTACACTTAGAGTACTTTTACACTTAGAGTACTTTTACACTTAGAGCTAGATGCCAGCAAAATCATGGCAATCTAGAAAATCATGGCAATCTAGACCCTGTAAAACACTGATACCTAAATATATGTCTCCTCAATTTTGATCGATTCAATCCCCGTCAATACCAGGGGATTTTTTAGTAATCCCAGCCGTCACCATCTAGGTTAGGCTTACTAATCACTTTGAGTTTTAGCGAATCTAAGTAGGCTAGCCCCTGAGAAAGCTGCTGGAGAGTTCCCTGGATTTCAAGATCAAAGAAACCCATATAATTTGTGTTGTGAGGCAAAAAAGCACGGCTAATATTCACCGTTAGGCCATAACAAGAAATTAAGTTAGAAAGAATTGGCTCATCAATATATCGTCTAGGAATTTGCAATTGTAGACGAATACGGGTCAAACTTTGTTCTGTTTGATAATTTCTATAACCCAATCTTGATCCCATTGTAATCCTCTTTTTAAATTCGTCTGAAATTCAAAACTTTAGGAGTTATCAGGGCTCTAACTCAATCACAATCACCTAGCTATTTCCTAGAAATTTCCCCTATTCAGAAATAGCAGCTAGGTTAAGTCACGGTAGGGGGGCATTAGCAAAGTTTTGTTCTCAGGATCATGTAATCAGAATCGCATAGCTCTTCACAAAACTCAAGCAAGTAGACTACAAAGTCTGAATCAAAATTAAGTGCTGAATCAAAATCAAAGGCTCCTGGTTGCAGAATAACGAGGAACCTTGAATCAATACATCATTCCATTTTGTAACTACTCAGGCTTAAAAAAATAGAGAGTTTTTACAAGAATCCAGAAAAAGCAGTTAATTTAGCATTCTATTAGGGACTAGAGATTGAATCTGTGAGTAAACCTGCGCTTCAACCCATCCAGCTC
>NZ_JACJRC010000050.1 GCF_014697025.1 Alkalinema sp. FACHB-956
ATCTGGTCTGGATTGGCAACTTGGCTCAAGTGGTCAACTTAACCGAGGAACGTCTGCACATTCTCCGCTTCCTAGGGGCTGCTTGCCAGAAGTACTACCTCCTCGTTTGAAACCTGCGGAATGTGGGTTCTAACATTGCGTTTTAAATTCACGTTCTAGAGTCGCGTTCTAGGCTCACAAAATTGGCTAGAATGTGTGATCTTGGTTTGTGCAGTCATCCGTGATCGATTTAACTTTTAGTTGCTAGATCGGTTATTTCTGAAAGTATGCGTTCGTTGTCGGGATGGTCAATCAACCATTTCCTTCAGCGATCGGCTGAATTGATCTGAGTCTGTATGGCTTCCAGTTGTTCTAGCGAATATTCTGTAATCCGCGCGATCGTCTCCAGGGATAAGCCTTCCTGCAACATCTTCATCGCCAGGATCCGCCGTTCCTCTTCCTGCCCTTCCGCGCGACCTTCGGCCTTAAGTTCCGTTTCCCACTCTTGATAAATCACCGATTCCCGCATCACTTCCCTCCTGAGAATTCGCTGAATCACCGTCTTCTCCAATGATAACCCAGCTATCACGGCACTGCTGACGGTCAGATTACTCCGCTCCGTCCGATCGGGAATCTCATCCAACCGCCGCGCCACTTCCCGTAACAAGGCTTCCCGATCGTTCGTTTGCGTCAACACCGCATAGGGCAATAAACCGGGTCGTTGCAAAAATGCTTCCGGTGACTGCTCCCACAGCCGCACCACTTGAAACTCATGGCGGAGTTGATTGCCTGCAAACTGCGTTATGTAGACCCACTCCGAAGTCGTTTCCCGTAAATACACAACCACTTGCACTAAGGTACGATCGGGGTATTTGCGATAAATGCGTAGGGCATAATCCGCCATACGAAAGGGCAAATCCCGATCGGGATTGGTTTGAAATTCACAATGGACAATTACCTGTTGCGATTTCAATAAAATCACAGAATCGGCTCGAATCGGCTCGATCGAGAGTTCTGTCGGTTTTAACTCAGTTAACGCGATCGGCTCTCCCAGCAACCAGGCTGCAAAATCCTGGGAGTATTGCTGGATCAGGAATTTAGAAAGGTTGTCAAACATAGTGCAATTTTACTATGTTGAGCAATACTGAAGTAGACAAGCAAATATCATTCTAGTAATTCCTGCATCAGACCATGATCAACTCGGAGGAGTTAAATTCACTTTTGGTTCTGAATTCAATGATTTTTACAACGGTTCGATCGTTGCTTTGCAAAGATATTAGATCAACTCTTGCCTGTGTACCACTAATCGCACAGACAAAAAAGTAGCCCTAATAGTTGCAACATCTCACTAGCCGATGTTACACACCCTTAGAACTACGCAAGGAAAATTACTAACCAATACACTCCCTCCATGGAGATTGAATGGAGGAAAGATGTATATGACAAGACTTAATTAGCAATCTGCATTAGCGATCTGCATTAGCAATCTGCAATTAATAACTATCTGCACCTGGAATAGAATCCGGCTCTAGGTCAAACTGCTCCAGGGAAGCATCACGGATTGCCTGCCAGCAATAGAACAGTTCTTCACCTTGTAGATCTTTTGTTCTAAATTCTTGGATGGCTTGATCGAGTTCTTGTAAGGTATGTAGGGTTTTAGGTGTAGCGGTGGATTTTGATGTGTCAGCCATGAGAACTACCTCCGGGGATGAGTGACAAGACTAAATGGTATGAATCAGACTAGCGTTGCTAGTAATGTTGCGAACCAAGTATTGCGAACCACGAATGTCCAGGGAACTCACAGGAGTGTATTAAAAAAATTTAATGCGACCCCCTTGGGCCTCAGTATAGCTAAAAAAGTCTTTCGGTGAAGTATTAAAAATAACGTCCGTATTGTTGAATTCCAACTTACGGTTGATTTTAGGGGGATCCCCCTGGGGTTCAGTATTGAAAGATACAAAAATCAAAGAAACTTGTCGATCGGTAATTTTTTAACATTAGATAAAACAAATGTCAGGCACTAAATGTCGGGCACTCTGCAAAATTCCAATTAACCATCACCCAAAATCAGTATTGTGCGATTGCACCATCAGTATTGTGTGATTGACCTTGGTGATCCCTGCCAGCGATCGCAGGTGCCCCCCACGGGTTCCCCAATGGTGTACCGTTATGAATGGATAGACTCAAGACCTCATAGATATGTCACCCGCCTGGAACCGTCGGCACGTTCTTTCACTCTCGGATTTTGCCCCTTGGGAGTACAACACCGTCCTACAAACCGCCAATAGTTTTCGTGAAGTCCTATCGCGGCGCACGAAGAAAGTTCCCACCCTTCAGGGACAAGTGGTTACGAATTTATTCTTTGAGCCATCTACCCGCACCCGCAGTAGCTTTGAACTGGCCGCAAAACGGCTGTCTGCGGATACGCTCAACTTTGCCCCTGGCAGTTCTTCCTTAACCAAAGGGGAAACGATTCTGGATACAGCGAAAACCTACCTGGCCATGGGCACGGATCTGATGGTGATCCGGCATAAAGAAGCTGGGGTGCCCCACGCGATCGCGGCGGAAATGGATCGGCTCAATTCGGGAGTAGGCGTGTTGAATGCGGGAGATGGTCAGCACGAACACCCCTCCCAAGCGTTATTAGATCTCTTTACGATCTGCGCCCTCCTGGATCCTGCTAATCCACGTTTGGAACTGCTACAAGGCAAGAAAATCGCGATCGTGGGCGATATTTTGCATTCGCGGGTGGCGCGATCGAACCTGTGGAGCCTGACTGCGAGTGGAGCCGAAGTGCATATGGCTGCTCCCCCCACCTTGCTGCCCAAACAGTTTGCCGATTACGTGAAAGCGTCGGATACAGCGGGTTCATCTGAGGGGATCGATCGTAAATTATTCATCCACTGGGAACTGGAGCCAGCCCTGCAAGCCGCTGATTTTGTTATGACGTTGCGACTGCAAAAGGAACGGATGACGAGTCATCTCCTGCCCAGTTTGCGGGAGTATTACCAACACTTTGGCATTACGCGGGAACGGTTACAGCAATGCCAACCCCATGTGAAAGTGATGCATCCGGGGCCAACCAATCGGGGTGTGGAGATTACGTCGGATATTATGGATGATCCGGACATGAGTTTGATTGCGGAACAGGTGACTAATGGGGTGGCGGTGCGGATGGCGTTGTTGTATCTCATGGGGGGCGGCAAAGCGTAGAAAAATCGCATATTTGCAAGGATTGTTTCAAATAATTTGTGTCTGTTTATATTAAATTGATTGATCAATGCTACAGATTCGATCCCCCCTAGCCCCCCTTATTAAGGGGGGAATTCAGTCAAATTCTTTCAAAGTCCCAGGGGGATTTAGGGGGATCATTCTGTGTTGCGATTACAAGTTGATTGGGTACTAAATTTCAAGGTTGGACGATCGAACCTATGCAGCAACTGACTATCACTCGTCCGGACGACTGGCACCTGCATTTGCGGGATGGGGATGCACTGAAGGCGGTACTGCCCCATACGGTGCGGCAGTTTGCGCGGGCGATCGTGATGCCGAATTTGAAGCCTCCGGTGCGGACGGTGGAGGAAGCTGCGGCCTATCGCGATCGCATTGTGGCTGCGATTCCGGCGGGACAGTCGTTTGAACCGCTGATGACGTTATATTTAACGGATAATACGACGCCGGAGGACGTTGTTAAGGCCAAGGAATCACAGTTTGTCAAAGCGGTGAAATATTATCCCGCTGGGGCCACGACGAATTCTGATTCCGGGGTGACGGATATTCGCAAGTGCGATCGGGTGTTTGAGGCGATGCAGGATGTGGATTTGCCGCTGTTGCTGCATGGGGAAGTGACGGATAAAAGTGTGGATGTGTTCGATCGGGAAAAGGAGTTTATCGATCGTTACTTGCAACCGCTACGGCAACGCTTTCCGAAATTGCGGATTGTCTTTGAGCACATCACAACGGCCAATGCGGTGGAGTTTGTACTTGCAACGGATAGGATTGCCGCGACGATTACGCCGCAGCACTTGCTGTTTAATCGCAGTGATATTTTTCAAGGTGGTATTCGTCCCCATTGGTATTGTTTACCGATTTTGAAACGGGAAGAGCATCGGTTGGCACTGCTGAAGGCGGCGACTTCGGGAAATCCTAAGTTTTTCCTGGGAACGGATAGTGCGCCCCATGGCCGCGATCGCAAGGAAAGTGACTGTGGTTGTGCGGGTTGTTATTCGGCGTTGCACGCGCTGGAACTGTATGCGGAAGCTTTTGAGAGCGTGGATGCTTTGGATCAGTTGGAGGCGTTTGCCAGTTTCTATGGCCCGGATTTTTACCAATTACCGCGCAATACGGACACAATCACGTTGAGTAAAACTGACTGGACAATCCCGGCGGAAGTCCCGTTTCCTGACTCGAATTTGGTGCCGCTGCGGGCGGGTGAGAAAATGTCCTGGAAGATGCTGGGATGATTGTTGATAGAGCGATATCAAATTGATTCATGGATGCGATAGATTCGATCCCCCCTAGCCCCCCTTAATAAGGGGGGAACAGGAGAAAACAGGAGAAAAATTTCTAGAATTGCTATTGTTTGCTTGATTGACTCGAAGTCCCCCTTATTTCTAGCGCAGCGGCGCGTAGCGCGGGGATTTAGGGATCGGATGGCTGGCGCGTGAAGATAAGATTGTCCTAATCATCTGGGCTACCGCGATACTTGCCTAGGCAGGATTCGGTGCCAGGGCTAGAGGAAGGTTTTGCACAACGGAGACTGGCTGAGGCCCGATCGCATAATTTCTCGATAAACTTTTTCAGTACGGTTGACAGGGCTTGCATTTACCCCTAGGCTTGTTTCTCATAGCTGAGTACAACCGTGTTGAACTGCTCGTTTGGATCAGCATAGCTCCCGAAAATTAAGGCGCTACCCAAGTTGCGGCAAACAACGAAGGGTAGCTAAACCCCGAAGCTGGTATAGGCAGCTAGGCGGTCTGACACGGATTGTAACATTCGATCGGGCCACCCTACTTGTCCTGCGCAAAAGGGTGGCTTTAATTTTTGGGGTTTCTTCCCGTCTCAACATCTAGGAGAAATCCCATGTTCATTGGTTTTGATGACTCCGATCGCGTCAGCGATGCGGAACGTAGACCATTTCGTTTTTATTTATTTGGCACTCGCAAAGAGGTGCAGTCAGCGATTAACCAGTTACATAGCTTGCGTTTCAGCGATCGTGTGCGTTGGAGCATACCGATGCCCGTTCCCGGTTCCGATTGGCAATACGTCAGCATGATGGAACGCGATCAGACTTAGAGTCATCTTTAAAAACCCGGTTTTTCAAAAAAACCGGGTTTTTGGGAGCGATCGTAGGGTATTGAGTGGGATAGGGGTTGTAAATATTGAAAACAGGGCGGTTTTGAGGAAAAAAATTCGTGTTCTGAAGCTCACGTTTCAAGCTTTGAGGCTGACGATCTCGGTTCTGAGGTTAAGGTTTGGAGTCCAAAGGTTGCAGCTTGTTGCTCCGAAGGAAGCGTTCTGTGTTCGGAAGTCCAAGTTTCGGCTTCTGAGGTCGGGGGTTAGTGTTTTGAGAGTGAAGGGTGAGGATTGAAGGGCGATCGTTGTGTGGTCTCTACTGGGTATCCAGCATCAGAGCACGAAAGCCTGCTTGCAAAAAGTGACGATCGCCTGTGACAGCATCAGTCAAGTTGTGCTGTTGCATGACGATGAAGGAAATACAGTCAGTCAAGCCCCAGGTTTTATCAGAACGGGATTGGTAGAGGGCGAGGGCTTGCATCAGGAGTTCAGTATCGACACTGACGATCTTGATATTGTCGGTACGATAGCACTGTTGAATAAATTGAACGGCACCGTTCCGGTTGAATGCGCTTAAGGCGTTGCCCACTTCAGCAAAGATGGCTTCTGTAATCCAGACTTCGGAGGCTACACGAACGCGGGGAAACAGTTGTTTTGCCTGGTTGTGGTAATCGTCGCGGGGATTGAGCAAGGCTTGAATGAATGCGGTGTCGAGAAACAAACGCTCATTGCTCATGAATCGGTTTCCTGGTGTTTGGGTGTGTCGTAGAGGTAATGATCGTGTTCGGCTGACCAATCAGCAGGAGCTTCAACGGTTCCAGTGAGGGATTCCAATACATCCCAAGCATTGCCAGCAGTTTGCAAGTGGTGCTGCCGAAGAGTAGTGGCAAATCGTAAGACTTGTTGTTGCAGATCATCGGGCAAATCATGCATCTCTTCAATAACTTTTGCAATGATTTGATTACTCATGAATTACTTCCTTTTCTGTAAATAATTCTACTTTTGCTTAAAGTGCGATCTCAAATGTGATGATTGAGTAACTTTGGAGTCACCAGATCAATTTGCCGATTTCCTATAAGACTTGAAAGTTCTTCCTGAATCTGACGTAGTTTACGGAATCCGGGAATATGCCCAGGTTGAAATTCAACCAACATATCAATATCATTATCAGAACAAAAGTCATTATCAGAACAGAGCCAAACAGCGAGAGTTCGGTAATATGCCAGTGTTTACAGAAGTGAGCCATCGTCTCTTTAGAAATCTCAATATTCTGAGTTCTCATGAATCGACCCCTCCATTGTTCGTAGACAGTGCAACATCAGAAGAAGAAATAGGATCGTGCCATGCTTGATAAAAGTCTGGGTAACTTATGTTTTGGGCACAATACCAAATAATTTCGTAAATATATTCGTATCGAAAATGTTTCGTCTCTAGTTGATCTGACAAGTGATTCTTCAAAACAAATAGATAAGACTTTAAGGCATTAATAATTTCAATTAATTGGCATTTCTCCGTCTTTGCTTGTAACAAATCAGCAGTCTTCAAAACCAAAAGCCATTCATCAGAGATCTGAATTAATTGTATCAAATCATTGGTTCCCATTCCCATATGCAAAACATCGTTCAACACATCAAGCTTATCATTAGGTAATGAAGGCGATATTTCCTGCTCACCAACTTTTATAGACAAACTGTCATCATTAGCCACCTTCACTTTCTCTGCTATCCAATTTGCATATTTAGCTACATGGGGAGGAAGCCTTCTTTTAATTCCCGAGCAAAAAATCAATTCTATTTCATTGCTGGTTATACCCATATTTTTTAATGTTTTAGCAATATACCACCGAGTATATGAATCAGGACACACATTGAGTAACTTAAGTAAGCATTCTCCTGTTTGTTTTATTCCTAGACTATACTCAATTGTTTTTCTCGCTTCTTGAGAAGCAGGTTTTAGGAAAGAGCACCATTTTTGCGTCTCATTATCAAAATAACCAAATGCATACTTACATACCTCCGATATGACTTCTTCAAATTTGGATATTGAGTAGTCTACAAATTCTTTGAGACCTTCTGCTGCCAAAAAATAGGCTTTGAAAGAGTAAAAGCCTCCACAGTTATCCTGGAAGCATAGCAAATTGGAGAAAAACTGCTCTTTTAACTTCTTTAAATGATTGTCGCCAGGAGATTTTCCTAACCATAGAAGTATGACTTCTCTCCATTGAGGTTCAAAAATTCGGTATTCTTGGTTCCCTACTGGGTTATCAATATGCTCACTAGGCAAGAAATAATCCCAATCATCAATTACAAACGCCGCAAAATATTCCTGAAACGTCGGATGGAAGAAGGCATAGACATTCTCAAGTGGATTTTCTTGTGCAACGCCGACGCAATTGAGCCAACCAAGTTGGCGCGCAAGATAAAACAGTGAATCCTCATCATCGGCAGCACCAAGAAATCGGTTGATAAACCTCTCTCGCAGACGGAAGCGAGAACTTTCCTGATCAATTGCTTCTTTCGCTAGTTCTCCTAAAGCACAGTTCAATTCTTCACGCTTTGCTGCACTTAATTTTATTGGAACCTTGCCCTTGTCCCATTTATAAAACATATCCACAAACCATTCATACAGTCCAGCTTTTGTTTCCGGGAGTTCACCTTGCTGCAATTGCCAACTGTAACAGAGCAAGGTTAAGCGCAACGGATTTTTTACCATATCCCGAATCCGTTCTTTGCCTGGTTGCTCTAACGCTGCCTTCAGTTTTTGCTGTAATGCTGGTTCAGTTGCAAACCATTTATCAATAAGCTGATGAACTTCGGTTGGATACTCAAAATCTAGATTGCGGTACACATCGAAATCATCCAGTGCATTCTTCCCCGCATCCCATACATTTAAGCGACAGGTTAGAACAACCCTTACATTCTGCAACCAGCCCTCACACATCTGAGTGGCAATCTGGTAAAGTGCATCCGAAATTGCCATTTCATCCACACCATCCAACAGCAACCAGACCTTCCCAGTTTTCAGCAGTTGGCCCAGTTCATCTCGATGCTCTGGCGAAACTTCTAGCTCATGAATGGCTGTTTGCAACCAGTCACCTAATAAATACTCTCTTAGTTTTCTTGTTCCTACTTCCGCTAACGGAATCCAAATCGGTATTCCATCGGTTTCCTCTAGAATCCAATCTCCAATTTTCTGGAGTTGGGTTGTCTTTCCAGCTCCAGGTTCTCCAATAATTGCAATACACTTTCCCTGACTATACTTACTTTGCTGTTGCCGCAATACTTGTTCAAAAAAGTCATTTTGGCTAATGGGTGTAATCTTCTCCTCATAAAGTTCCGAACCCTGCGCTGCTGAGGCCCCATCATTAGAGCGGTGTTTTGGCTTCTCTTGTCTCTCCACTACTCCTAACGGTACAAAGATTTCATTCAGTTGAAAGCGAACTCCATGCGGCTTCATTAGGGAGTTGGTTGTTAACCCCTTCCAGTGGTTCAGCAACTGTTGACACGTTTCCCGCCAGTCAGTCCTCTGCTCTAAATTATTAGCAAGCAGTGGTGTAAGCTTTTGATCCTCACCAAAATTTGCCTCTAAAATTTTTTGAACTCTAAGCAATCTGCCAATTTGGAAATTAGAAACTTCTTTAAGTATGTCGCGATAATCCCAGATATCTTTCCGAGAATCAAAGTTAAACTTATTTTGGATAACTTTTTGAATCGCTGTTTCTGAGTAAGAATCCTGTTTCTTCTTCAAAATATAGATAATCAGCCGGTTGTATTTTAAGTACTGACTCTGCTTGGTAAACTGCTCTAAAGTATGCTTAACCTTGTCAAGAGTATGAGTGGCTGTGATTTGAATAGAAATTTTTGCTGCCTCGTCTCCTAAATCAATACCAGGATAGTTAGGGTTATCCTCAGAGTAATTGATATTTTCTAAGCCCCAACCATACACTTCATTGAGCAAGGGTATCAATATTGTTTCAGCAGCTTTATTCAAGTCTGTTCTGCTCATCGCCGCTCCCATCTCGATTTGCGCTACAAAACGAGACATTAGCTCCTGAATTCGATTTTGAGCATTCATTAACTTCACTGACTACCTCAAGTACTCTCCTGAAAGCCGACTCTCCTAGATTTAGGCAACAATTTTTGCTACTTACAACGAGTATTTTAGCTATTTCAAGCAAAGATAGCCCTTAAGCCTTCATATTTTACCTTCTGAACTCGTAGCTTTAATCTTGTTGCTTAAAAATCCGGCCTCCGAACCTAAAATTTCAACCTTTGATCTCAACACTTCGACCTTTTTACCCAAAAAATGAAGCTCAGAATCTGAAAAGTCGAGCAAATTACTCAAACTTTCAAGCTCTGAGCCTCAAACGTGAACCTTGCTACACAACGCTTTGCAAACAGCAGGCAAATTGTTAAGCTTTTGGCTAAACCGTTGCTTCTCCACTCTTCACTGTTGCCTCCTGGCTCTTCGCCTTCCGGGGCTTCCGGGCAAACCGTTGTCCCATCTCACTCACCACCGCATCCATCCCCCCCACATTGCCACTCGCCTTCGCATAGCTATACACCTGCAACGCCGCCGCATACGCCTCACTACCCACCGCAAGGCAAGTATCATCCAACAACTCCTGCAACTGCGTCATCGACAGCAACAACGGATACAACGCCTCAAACAACTGCACATCCTTCCGCAACTCCTCCAAGTCAAACGATCGCGGCAAAAAGTCCGGATTCTGCGTCGCCACCTCCAACGCCTTACTGACAAACGCCCGACTCTTATCCCCCATCTTGGGTAGAGCCTTCCGCTCCTCCGCACTCAAATCCACCAAAAACGGAAGCTTCTCCTTAATTGTGGCCACTGCCGCCAATACCGCCTCCCGATCGGCCTGCGTCATCGTTGCACTAATTGGATTCGGAGCCATTGTAGACTACTCCCTGTAAGGGTTTACACCCTTAGAATGCCCAGATTCTCCCACTAAAATCCTGAGTCCCTGTGGGTAGAGTCATACCCTCGAACTTTGTGAGCGAGATTGCAGCATTCACAGTCCCGGCCCCTGTGCTTACCAAAGGATAGGACGACTGGGATAGGCCGATCGCGAGAAGAACACTAGAAACCCAGGCAACTAGAAACTCAGGCAACTAGAAACTAAATTGTGTCCTGATATTGCCCACATAGACAGTTGAATTGCTCTCGAAATTATTCGGATTGAAAATGGCATAAAACGCAGGAACGATCGCTAGATTCTTATTGATCGGGTAATAGTAGGAAAACTCTAGATCGTACTGCTTACCACCATCTCCAGCACCCGACAGCAGAAAATTCCGGCCTGAGGTATAGCTATGGGGCATCACAAACGAAATCACACCCAAGGCTCCCAATTTGCCTAAATCAGGGAAACCCATACCGACTTGAAACGACTGTACTTTAATATCGCCCCCTGCCCGTGCTGGGTTAATGGGATCAATGCCCACCCGTCCCCAGGAATAACGTCCAAATAAGCCAAACTTTTTCGTAATGTTCCATTCGAGATTCACAATCCAGGTATCAGAATTCGCATCATTGACCCGCCCACCAAAACCATCATCTGCATACCCATAGGGCAGTGGCTCACCTACAGCACCGCCAATAAAACCGTTATAAGCTTTAATGCGAGTCCGTGCATAATGCAACTTCAAGTTCAAATTCCGTATCGGACTATAGGCCAACTCCGACGCGATCGTATAAGTCGAATTGAACAAGCCAGCATTCGGATTGCTGGAAGTATTGAAGGTGGCTGGGTTTAAAAATTCAGTATTCTCAGCCAAAAAGCCTGTTGTCAATCGTAATTGAGGACTGATTGTCCAAGTTAAAACCGCACCAGAGCCCCGATCGACCGCATTGGACAGCGTACTGCCATTGGAGTTATAACTCGTGGCCCCCCGCATGAAGAAAGTATAGCGATTGCCGTCGTAGTACTTGTAAAAATTGAGTCGTGGCCCCACCGCCAAACGAATATCCTTACTCAGTGGAAACGTATAGGACAATTCCCGCACAACCACCGAATTCGCAGTCGGGGATCCTGTCTGATCTAGGAAAGGAACACCCCAGGAATTAAAGAACCCAGCCGAAACCAATTGATTGGCGGGAGAGCTCCCATTGCCCGTCACCAACTGCGTCACCAACAAATCTTTACCCGTAAAAGACGTGTTGAGATTCAAGAACAGGTAGTACCCAAATGTTGCTGCGGTATCACTCCCCTGGCGCACCACTCGGGACGGTTGATTGGTAATCGGCGATCGACGGGGGGGAGCAAAGGCACTCCCAGGAACCCCCCGTTCTGCTAACACATCTCCCGTGGGAAAGGCACTGGTCCAGTTAAACCAAAGATCCCCTGTCAGTTTAGTCGTGGTTGAAAATTGCTGCTTCTGCAAAGTCGCAACCTTACTCTCCAAGGCATCTACGCGCCCACGCAAGGTAGCCAGTTCAGCCGCAAATTCCGTTTGGAGTTGTTCTAAGGTCGCTAAATCAGCTTTGTTCGCCAGTGTGTCTGTAGCCGCCGTAATTAATTCATTAATCCGATCCATACAGGCATTTAAACCGGCGGCAAATTCATAGCGCGTCAACGCCCGATTCCCCCGAAACGTCCGGTCAGGATAGCCCGCAATGCAGCCATAACGCTCTACCAAAGACTGTAATGCTTGGAACGCCCAATCTGTAGGTTTAACATCCGACAGTTGCGAAACTGAAGTAATCTGCGCCAGCGGCATCTCGTCCACCATGACCGACGGCTCATTGGATAACGCAACACGGGGGGAAATCATTATCCCTGCCACAACCGACAATGCCAGTACCGGCGAACGGAGCCACGAAATTTGCACCAACATTGGCAACAATCCTCACACTAAAATGTCAGCTCAAAAAATATCAGCTCAAACCCTAATTCAATGGCTTACGTTCCGCTGCTGGCGGTAATTTCCGTTGGTCTTCTGGCGGTAAAAACCCTGCATTAAACACCTTATCCACGGGGGGGGGCTCAACCCCCAACACAGTCGCCACCTGCTGAATCGTCTTCTCTAAGCGTGCAGGATCAATGCCTCCCACACCCACCTTTTCTGACTCTGGCGTGACATACAGCTGTTGTAGGGCAATTTGTAATCGCCGTTTCTCCGCATTGGCATCCATCAAAGCATCCCCTGCCTTGGTCACAGAGGCGAGGGCAGCGGCTGGATCTTTCAACGTATCTTGAAACCCTTTAACATAGGCCCGAAGAAAGCCTTTGACAACCTCTGGATTTTGATCGAGAAAGGCTTTCTTCACCACGATCGCATTGCCATACAGATCTAAACCATTGTCAGTGTAATAAAACACATTGAACTCTTCTGGCTTTTTACCTGCTTTCTCTAGTGATGGCACGACCGTTGTCGCAAAGCCACTCACCGCATCCACATCACCCTTCAATAAAAAAGCTTCCCTCAATTTCGGCTCCATCGTAATCCATTCTACGCTGTCAGCCTTCAGCCCCAATTGGCTCGCTAATACCGGCCAAATCTTACGAGGCGCATCGCCTGCGGGAGCACCCAGCTTTTTCCCTCCTAAGCCCTTGGGATCATTAATATTGCTGGACTTCAGTGTTACGATCGCAAAGGGAGAGCGGTTATAGGGCACAGCAACTGCCACCACGGGATCGTTAGGGTTCTTGGCATTGAACTCAATCATGGAGTAGATATCACCAAACCCAATTTCAAACTGGCCCGCTGCAACCTTGGTGATGGTATCCGATGAACCATATCCACGCTCAAGTTTGACATCCAAGCCTTCCTCTGCAAAATAACCACGCTCAATAGCTAGGGTAATCGGCGCATTATCCCCTTGTAACAACCAAGATGGATTGACTTTAATCGATCGCTTCCCTTGGGTATTACCAGCAGCAGTGGACGTACCAGGCGCACTGGAATTGGGTGGCTGAGCCTGACACCCTACAACCACCATCGCGCCCACCAAAAGCATTGGCAATATCAAACGTTTCATCACACCACCACTCCTCTGTAATTAAGCAGCCAGATCTACCCAGTCGGTATTTACTAGGTATCAATCAACTAAGTATCAATCGACTAAGTATCAATCGACTAAGTATCAATCGACTAAGTATCAACCGAATAGAGATTAACCAACCGCTCACTGCAATGACCGAATTGATTCAACAGACACTTTGACAAGGTCTCAATGAAATGAATGAAACAAATCTCAATTGAAATACTAAATTGCAACACTAGATTTAAATTCAAACAGATCGATCACTTCAAAATACTGAAACTGAAATGCATCAAATGATCCGACAGATCACCTGTGACACGCTAGTCATACAGGCTTCACCATCTTATCTAGCTCATGACTGAGTAAAAACTGAAACAGGGGATGAAACTGTTATGTGGTATACGATCATGCAGTTTTTTTTGGCGCATGATCAATAATTATGTTGGTATACCATATATCTCTCACTTGATTTTGTCAGTCTTGATTCTGTTAGTAACAACGCCCGTGTTTCAGCAGGTATATACCTGAATCGAGGTTACTCTATGCTCCAGTCTGAATACATCACTGATGTCCGGGACTCTCGTACCTCATCAGCCTTTCTTGAATTCGATCGAGTTGGCTTAGAGTATCCCGTGGAAGACGGTATGCGACGGATTATTCAAGAGGTTAGTTTATCCATTGCACCGGGTGAATTTGTATCCTTTGTGGGGCCGAGTGGTTGTGGCAAGACTTCAATTTTGCGGATGGTGTCTGGACTGGCTCCTGCACCGATCGGAGCAGTCCGGATGCGGGGAGAAACTGTAACCAAGCCTTTGCGCAATGTAGGAATTGCGTTTCAGAACCCTGTCATGATGCCTTGGCGCAACACAATCAGCAATGTGATGCTGCCCTATGAAGTAGTACAGCCTTTTAAGCGCGACTTTAAGGATCCCAAAAAGCGGCAGGGCATGGTGCGAGAAGCCCAGAAATTGTTGAAAGTGGTGGGTCTTCAGGATTTTCAGGAGCAATATCCTTGGCAACTGTCTGGCGGAATGCGACAACGGGCCTCCCTTTGCCGAGCACTGATTCACCAACCGGAGATTTTATTATTAGATGAGCCCTTTGGAGCACTTGACGCCTTCACCCGTGAAGAAATGTGGGTCATGCTTCAGGAACTTTGGATGCAGGTGCAGTGCGTTTGTATTTTAATCACCCACGATTTACGCGAAGCCGTATTCCTATCCGATACGATCTATGTGATGGGTCCCCGCCCCAGTTCGATCGTCTATCAAGTTAAGCCCAATCTCCCTCGGCCTGTCACCCCCGAAATGATGCTATCGGATGACTTTAATCATATTGTGAATGACTTACGGCGACACATTCATCGCAATTAGATCAATTGAATGATTGGGTTTGAGATGATCTGTTTTAAAGCACAGTTTCTTGAGGTTCTATGGAAGCATTAGAGCGGTTTTCGCGATCTAAAAAAGCAACGATCGTTTTACCGTTGATAGCAACGGTGATTTTATTGATTCTGTGGGAGGTCTTAACGATCGTTTTAAAAATTCCAGCATTCAATTTGCCTGCCCCTTCAGTAATTTTCAATACGATGATCACCAAGTGGCCCGCGCTCTTAGAGAATTCGACTCAAACTTTATGGACAACATTGGCAGGATTTCTCCTAGCGATTGTCGCTGGGGTAATTTTGGGCTTTTTAATTGGATACTCGCGGTTAGCCTATGTAATTCTTTACCCCATTTTGGTGGGATTTAACACGATTCCTAAAGTCGCCTTGGTTCCATTATTTGCACTGTGGTTTGGCATTGGTACCGTACCAGCGATTCTCACTGCGTTCTTGTTAGCCTTTTTCCCGATCGCGGTTAATGTGGCGCTGGGTTTAGACACTGTGGAACCCGAAATGAAAGATGTGATGCGGGCTTTGGGTGCCAGCCAAGTGGAAATCTTTCAAAAAATTGGCTATCCCCACACCCTACCCTATATTTTTGCGTCCCTCAAAGTTGCAATTTCCCTCGCCTTTGTAGGGGCTGTGATTTCGGAAACGGTGGCTTCCAACCGAGGTATTGGCTACATGATTGTCAGCGCCAGTTCTAATTTTGATGTGCCCCTTGGCTTTGCAGGGTTATTGATGCTGGGGATCATGGGGACAGTCTTGTATGGGCTGTTTGCGGGGATTGAAAAAAAGGTGATTTACTGGGCACGGTAAAATCTGGCCACGATCGAATTTGTATACGATCAAGCTTCTGTACGATCGAATTAAGGTGAAGTGGGTCTATCCAATCCCACTTCACCTTTGCCCTAGGTACACCAACGTTGATTGGGTCTTCTTTCTAGGGGTTCTCTTTTCGTAATACCAATTCGTAATACCAATTCGTAATACCAATATGACATTGGCTAGGCAGCAATTTGGTCTCGCTATTGGCCTCGTTATTAGCCTAGCTAGCCACTTGCTCCCAAAACTTTACTCCGATCGGTTCCACCATTGCCAGTGCAAGTAATTTGTATGCAGGAAATTTTCAGGCATGCCGCGAGAGGGCTGTTGTAATGGTGGTTTCGGGCCTGCGATTGAGGGGGCTGAGCGAACCTGATTGCGTTTGTGGAAAAATTTCATAGTGGCCTCCGAGAATTGTTCTGAGGCACAACCAAACCTGTCACCGCACTTTAAAAGGGTACGTCCGAATCTTTAGTCTGTGCTTTTTGCTACATTTTGATTGTAGCACACCATAAACTATCCAACCATAGATTGATCGTGCCCCTTGGACTCCAACACAGTCCAGACTCCAACACAGTTCAGACTCCAACACAATTCGAACTCCAACACAGTCCGGATTTCTCAGCGGTGCAATCATCCTCACTTACCCCAAAACGTAGCTACCCAGCAGCCTTATTCCCTTTGGGTAGAGTCATACCCTCGAACTTTGTGAGCGAGATTGCAGCATTCACAGTCCCGGCCTCTGTGCTTCCCAAAGGATAGGATGACTGGGATGGGCCGATCGCGGGAAGAAGCTTGTAGTTGTTGCTGGGTTTCGGGGGTGATGTAGGGAGTAGTCCGATCGTACTCAATGCCAACGATTTTATTATTTTTCAGACAACCGAGGTTGAGCTCATATTTGCCATCGCGGTATTGGTTGATTGAATTCTGGTTGGCAATTCCCTGGGCGATCGCCTGTTGGAATCCTGGATCACCAAACCGGACAATTCGCAAATAAGCCGCATTCACAGGATTGTCAAAATGTTGTTCCTGTCGGGTGACCAAATACCCACACACCACCGTGTCAAATTCATCATCGCCGAAAATTCCGTAGGCCGTAGTCGATCGGAGATGGGGAACAGAAGGCAGGTCACAGGATGGCTCTGGGGCAGTGGAAGCAGCAGGGCTAGGCGTGGGCGGTGCGGGCGGACTGGCTTCAGTAGCTAGCAGCGGCCTTGGCATTCCCAGGAAGAACCCTATGGACACCAGGAAGGACAGCAGGAGTCCCATAGAAACACCCATAGAAACAACCATAGAAACCATCATTGTTTCTATGATTATTTTGATGCTTGTTTGTCTTGTTGGCCAGCCCTGGTCTTCCATTCCAACCTTTCCTTGCGATCGCGCCCCTCAACCGACTTACAAAGTCCAAGAGGCTATGATTCATAGATCCCTCACTGGCTAGCGAAATGCAATTAAAAGATGTTGAATTTGTATCGCATATTGAACAGATTGGCCAACGGATGGCCCAACGGGTTTAGAAAAGCGGCTGAGAACCCATCGTTCCCATTAGAATAGGATTGCAACTTGATTGAGTAGCTCAACGGGGCTGACAACGGCTCTGGAATGAATACTTCTTGGCTAGATACTTCTTAGCTAGATACTTCTTGGATGGATACTTTAGGTTTTTGGGTAACGGCATCATGGTGACTGAATTAAAGCTCTCCTGTCCCCCACAGGTTCATGCCAACGATCATTTTGCCATGACCTTTGCACCCCTGTCGATCGACGAAGCCTATCGGTTAGCGGATGACGGAGCCAACGGCGCGATCGTGCTGATGAGCGGCATGGTACGCAACAACACCGAGGGACGCAGCGTCCAGTTTTTAGAATACCAAGCCTACGAGCCCATGGCCCTGCGGGTATTTCAGCAAATTGCCACGGAAATTCGGCAAACCTGGCAGGATGTTACCCATATTGTGATTCATCATCGCACGGGAAAATTGGAAATTGGTGAAGTTAGCGTATTGGTCGCGGTGGGCTGCCCCCATCGATCGGAAGCCTTCGCCGCCTGCAAATTCGCGATCGACACTTTAAAGCACAACGCTCCCATCTGGAAAAAAGAACACTGGACTGATGGTTCCAGCAGTTGGGTCAGCATTGGAGCCTGTGAGCAGAACGAAGATAGTAACTGTTAAAGCAACCTTGTAAGCCTAGGTTCATCCCCATAATGGATCCCCATCTACGATCGATCAAAAACAGAAATCGAGTGCGCAAAGGTAATGAAGTGATGCGTTAACTCAGCCATTCAACATGACTCGCTTAGTCATGCCTCGATCTAGTCATTGCTAGATCACGGATGATGGAAAACATGCTTGCCTAGCATCAATGCACAAGAAAAAATCACTAGCGATGAATCGTCCCGATCGCTTGGAGCATCACATCCCAAAACACCCCATTTTGAACAAATAAACCAAATCGAACCACTAGCGGAATACCTGGATCAATCCTGAGCTTTTCAAAGGCGAACGGCACAATCAATAAAGCCAACATCGCAGCCAACAGAAAAGTCGGTCGAAAATCATGCCCCCGGATCACACCGCTAAAATAGACACCCAGCAGCACTCCACAATACATCATGCCTTGTTCCAGAATCGAAAGCTGGCCTTCCTCGGCCTCGGTGATGCCGTACCAACAGGCTACTAACAAAGAGGGAGCGCGATCGTGGTTTCGATCGTGCATCCAGTGCTGTCTTGCGTGTCTAGGTCGTAACTGATGTCTGCTTATCGATCGGTTCAGGTCAAAGTATTTCAGCAGATTCATGGGATTTCCTTAAGTACAGTAGATCAACAAACCGTTGTCCCAAATAAACTGGGTACCACCCTTTTGCTTCAGGTGAGCACTCGGCGTCACCTTTCTCCCCTAGGCGATAATTCTCGCAGGAAAGTTTCCCGATTTTGGGCGATCGGCGATAACCAAACAAGGTCTTTACAAATATGAAAAATCTGGATAAAGAAATTTGACCTAAGCGGAGGCTATGTATAATAACGCGATCGAAGCCCCAGTTAAGCCCCAGTTAAGCCCCTGCTATCTGGTGAAATGGGTTAAAACTGGGGGACACACTCTAAACTGTCACATAAATCCTAGGAGATCTGAGAATATTGGTTATGCAGAACAAATTCTCGATCTCGTTTCGGCTGGACTCAGGGGCAATCCTAAAACGATTGCGGGGATAGCACTGTACGAATGCGTTGTAGCAAGGTATTAAACGGCTGCCAGTTATCGTCTTGGGTAATCGGTTCCCAAACGGCTTCGATTTCCGGGCGGGTAATCACCAAATCTGGATTTTGGGCATAGAGTTGGGCTTGGATCGCAGGCAAGTCAGCCTCGGGCACGTTATTTAACAATTGGTGGTAGCGTTGTCGCCATTGATCGAATAACGGTTGTAGATCTGTGACCTCGATCGGGAAATCTGCCAGAATTTGATTCGCATCCTGCCGCCAAGTGGGCGAAAATTTCCGAGTGAGTTCCCAGAAAAAGCCATGGTAGCTGGTTTGGGACGTGTGGAGAAATTCGATCGTGGCCTTCAACAATTCCCGCGCCAGCCCATCGTCTCCGAGTTCTTCCGTTTGCCCAAAGCCTAACTTTTTCAGCATGAGAGCCCGATAGGTTTGGCCATAGTGGGCGTCATACTGAGCGATCGCGGCATCGAGATCCGATTCAGAAATCACTAACTTCAATGGAACCTGCAACATTTGGAGATTCCATTTACAAATTAACGGTTGATTGGAATAGGCATAGCGTCCGAAATAATCAAAATACGCAGCGGTAAATTTCGGATCAAGGCTGGGGATAAAGGCATAGGGGCCATAGTCAAAACTTTCCCCCGTAATGGCCATATTATCGGTGTTCAACACTGCATGGCAAAATCCCGCTGCCATCCACTGCGCCACCAACTCCGCTACCCGGCAAACTAATTCGCCATAGAACCGGGCGTAGCGATCGGGGGCCGGTAACAGGTGGGGATAATAGTATTCGATCCCATGCTCTAATAGATTGGCGATCAAATCCTTACGGCCTAGGTAATGCAGCCGTTCAAAGGTACCGAAACGGATATGCGATTGCTGGACGCGAATCATCACCGACGATCGGGTGGGAGAGGGTTCATCCCCACGCCAGAGTTTTTCCCCCGTTTCCACCAAACTCAAACAGCGGGACGTGCGGACACCCAAGCGGTACAACATTTCCGCCGCTAACACCTCTCGGACGCCGCCTTTCAACGTGAGTCGCCCGTCGCCGCCTCGGGAATAGGGGGTGGTGCCCGATCCCTTGGTGCCCAAGTCGTAGAGGCGATCGTCGATTCCCCGCACTTGCCCGTAGAGAAAACCTCGGCCATCTCCGAGGGCAGGATTGTACTCCCCGAATTGATACCCGTGGTAACGCAAGGCGAGGAAGGGCGATCGGCCTTGGAATTGCCCAAAGGCTTCAATAAAATGCTGATCGGTAACTGCTTCCGGGTCTAGTCCCAACTGCTGTAAGACGTCATCGTTACGCCACCGCAGGGAATAGCTGGGAAATTCCGCCGCTGGGACGGGATCAAAATAGTCTTCTCCCAACTGTTCGATCGCGGGTTCGTAGTTGAGCGCCAGAATGGGGTTCACGGGACGGCCTGGAAATGGAACGCTTCCCATCCTAGCGAGATTTGACCGCTCTTTTGCAAGAAAAGACCAATCCCTGGGTCAGAGAACGCTCAATGCTAACCGTTGATGACTTCTTCACCCCCCTACCCGTCTACCCCCCCTACCCATCTATCCACTTGGGACTTTATTTATACGCCACTCCCTTAGCGAGAGGGTTGGGCCAGGGTGGAACTGGATTTCTTGGTGACAACGAGGTTATCGCGATGGACAACGGTGTCTTCCCCTGTATGGCCCAGGATGGTGGCGATTTCTTCCGATCGGCGGCCTCGGATTTTTTGCAATTCTTGGCTATTGTAGTTCACCAAGCCCCGAGCAATTTCCTGACCGTGGAGATTGCACAGGCGCACGGCTTCATCGGCATCAAAGCTGCCCTCAATGCCAATAATGCCAGCGGCTAGCAGCGATTTTCCTGCATTGCGAATGGCATTCACCGCACCATCATCCAGGTAGAGTTTTCCGGCGGGAACCATGCCATGGGCAATCCAGCGCTGACGGGCACTGATGGGGCGAGCGTGGGGTTCAAATTGCGTGCCGATCGACTCCCCGGCCAGAATTTTCAGGAGATTGCGGGGTTCTTGACCTCGGGTAATCACGGTTCGCACCCCTGCGCCGGTGGCAATTTGCGCCGCAGAGATTTTCGTGACCATGCCGCCGGTGCCCCATTGGGTTCCAGAACTACCCGTATCAACGGCTAAGTCGTCAATGTTTTTCACTAATACGATCGGTTTTGCATCGGGATTGGTGCGGGGATCGGCAGAGTAGAGGCGATCGACATCCGTGAGCAGGAATAACCAATCGGCATCAACCAAACTGGCGACCAACGCGGATAGGGTGTCGTTATCCCCAAATTTCAATTCATCAACAGCAACGGTATCGTTTTCATTGACGACCGGAATCACGCCCAGGTTTAACAGTTCTTGGAAGGTGCGATAGACGTTGACGTAGCGGTTGCGTTCCACTAAGTCCCCTCGGGTCAGCAAGACTTGGGCAATCGGTTGTTGCATAGCGGTGAAGAAGTCGTCGTAAATCCGCATGAGGCGACCCTGGCCAACGGCGGCAACGGCTTGCTTAACGGAGATGACTTTGGGGCGTTCGGTCAGTCCCAGGCGGGCACATCCCACTCCCACCGCGCCTGACGACACCAAAACGACGCGGTGACCTTGCTGTTGCAGTTCGCTGAGGATTTCCACCAGAGCCGCGATCGTGGAGAGGGCGAGGTTTCCGGATTCTGGCTGGGTCAGGCTAGAGGTGCCAATTTTGACGACGATCGTTTGACGATCGCAGGTTGGGAAATGGGTTGCAGCAGCGTGGGACATGGTAGGGCAATCAACAATCCAAGGGCCGATCGATTTTACCGCTAGTCGTTAGCTATTGTGGGTCGAATGTCTGTTCTTGCGCTTAGCTCAAAAACCAGAATTTTCAGAAAATCCCGGTTTTTAAATCAGATCGCGCTCCATCCTGCTGGTGTATTGCTCATCAGCATGAGTTAGGAGATTGGATTGGACACCCGATCGCCGTTGTAGCGAATAATAAAAGTACTCTGTGTGATGAGTCATTTCCATGCGACGCGATTCGATTTTCTATGCATTATTCAAACAATCTCCCACCCTGTTGTTTGAACTGTTAGACCAAGTCCCCGCCTCTGCGGATCAATATCGCTTTGAATCCGTCGCTGTCAAAGAACCCAAATTTGAAATCGATG
>NZ_JACJRC010000051.1 GCF_014697025.1 Alkalinema sp. FACHB-956
GTCCAATTCGATCGCTTCGATGACTCTGCGTCGAAAATCTTCACTGTAGGGGCGGGCCATGGTCAGCAGGGGGAATTACTCACTTCCCTTCTAGTCTACGTCCTAAGGTCGCTGGCTTTAGCTATATCCCCTCTGAACGGAAGATGCTTTTTGGGAAATCACCTTATATCAAGGGGGCGTTGTAGTTCGGCATTGTAGGATTTGCAGCAGTTAAGGGCGTGGTGAGTTCTGTGGGGCTGGGGTTGAAGCCAGGGATAGCGGTTGTTAGACCGTTGGCAACCAGACGATCGCTAAATTGAGCTGCGAGCTGATCGCGTTTTTGAGTAAAGGTGCGGGTGGGGTCTTCTACTGTGACAAAGAAACTGCTGTTGAATTGGTTGGGTGTTGTCCACATGATCTGAGCGAGGCGATCGCCGGTGCTGGCATGGCTGATTTGGGTGAAAAATTCCCAGCCTTGTCGTCCCTCGGTGATTACGAGTTGGTCAAAGCTCATACCGCCAATTAAGCCAAAGCGATCGTTGTTGTTGAATTGAAAGATTTTGCTGGTACCGGAGCCGAAGCTGAGGATAAATAGATCGTTGCCATGACCGCTATAAATTTGGTTATTGCCTGCTCCTGCATCGACGATATTATGTCCCTCAGCGAGGTAGATGGTGTCGTCGCCGTCGCCTGTGAGGATATAGTCGTTGCCTGCTCCGTCGGTGATCCAGTCGTTGCCGGAGCCAGATTTAATCCAGTTATGACCTTCGCCTGCTTGGATGATATTGTTGCCATCGCCTGCGTCGATGAGGTCGTTGCCGGGGCCTGCGGTAATGCGATCGTTGCCTGCGCCTGCGAAGATGAGGTTGTGACCTTCCCCTGCGTCGATGATGTTATTGCCTTCTAGGTCGATGATGAGGTCTTTGCCAAGTTCGGCATAGTGGAGATCGTCGCCGAGGCCACCGATTTGAATATCATTACCTAACCCACCGACGATACGATCGTTGCCTTCTCCACCAATGAGAGTGTCATCGCCTGCATAGCCTTCTAGGATATCATCTCCTCCAAGACCAAGAAGGATATTTCTGCCATTATCCCCAATTAAGTAGTCATTAAACTGGCTACCTTCAAGTCCTTCAGTTTCTGTAATTTCATCGCCAATAGCGTCACCTTGCCACCCGCTCCGCGCATACAGACTAACAGCAATGCCTGACGTGGCATCTCTGTAGGAAACAATATCAAATCCGGCTCCACCATTAAGACGATCTCTGCCAGCACCGCCCAACAGGATATCATCACCATCTTGACCTTGGAGGTCATCATCACCTGCCAGCCCGATGAGAATATCATTGCCGTCCCAACCGCGAATTTGATTATTGAAACGGTTGCCAATCAGGATATCCGCAAATTTTGAGCCATCGATATTCTCAAGGTTTTTCAGAACATCGGAGAAGCCGTAACCATCTTTTGCTGCACCAGCACTAATTTCAAAGCTAAAGCCAGGTACAAAATAGGTTTGCTGACTACTGTTATAGCCTCGGCTCTCATCAATGTTGACAATGACTCCTGAAGGTGCATCTCCATAGTCCACAAGATCGTCACCTTCACCACCATCAATAGCATCTGCCCCACTGTTGCCTCGAAGTAAATCCGCTCCACTGTCACCAAAAATCAGGTCATTGCCAGTACCACCTTCAATGAGGTCATTGCCCGCACCACCATGCAGTTCATCATTGCCTGCATCGCCCCAGATTCTGTCATTGCCGATGCCACTGTCTCCGAATACAACATCATCACCACCGCCAGCGTGGATGTCATCGTCGCCATCGCCGCCACGAATATAGTCATTGTCACCGATGTCAGGGTTACCCTCAAGATCGCCCCAGATGATGTCTAACCCTTGATTGCCGAAGATTGTATCTTTGCCAAGACCACCAATAATTGTGTCATTGCCAAACTCGCCGTAGATTGTATCGTCGCCACCTAGCCCAACAATATAATCATTGCCATATCCAGCAGTAATGATATTGTTTCCGTCATTTCCAACAAGGTTATCAGTGCTGTCAGAATCTGAGCCAATAATATTTTCAATGTCTAGAAGGATATCTACACCACCCCAACTGTCTACAGCTCGACCACGACTAAGATCAACTAGCACTCCATATGGATCTCGCCGATAACTGACTGTATCAGAACCAGCACCTCCATCTAAAATGTCATTGCCAGCATTACCAATCAGTAGATCGTTGCCGCCCAAGCCCCTGATCTTATTATCTAGCTGGTTTCCAATTAAGATATCGTTGTTTAGAGAACCTTGAATATTCTCTAAACCACTGAGCCTATCTACAGTTCCAAATCCATCTTGAGCCTCACCTCGATCGACAAAAAAGTCAGGTTCAAGGTCTCTGTAATAGAAATCTGGATTGGCATCGTTAACTGAATTTTGCCGTCTGAGACCTGTGTTGTTCTGATAGGCTTTATCTTCGTTAATGTTTACAACAACACCATTCAGTGAATTTGTGTAATAGACTGTATCTTCACCGTTACCACCAATAATAGTATCATTACCTAAGCCACCGACTAAATCATCGTTTCCATTCCCCCCATTGAGTAGATCATTACTACCGTTTCCAAAAAGCTGATCATTTCCATCATTGCCGAAGAAATTATCGTTGCCATCGCCCCCATTCATTTTATCGGAGAAATTGGAACCAAAAATCCCTTCAATATCTACCAGAATGTCTTCTTCCACGTCTCCTTTGTGATCCAAAGAACCTTTGACAACTCGGTAAATATCAGAACTAGGCATTGGAAAGGGCTGTCCCCTCAAACCCATGTATTCAGAGTAAACGGTGATTGAATGTCCCCAAGAAGTATATTGAACGAAGTCATTTCCCTCTCCTGAACCACCATCAATAAAATCCCAGCCAGAACCAGCGATTATCCAATCGCTACCAGACTTACCGCGAACCACGTCATTTCCAGCCTTGGGATTGAATGTATCTCTATCATCAGATCCTTCCAGCCAGTCTCCATCGTCTGTGCCTTCTATAACACCTTTCCCAAATATAGGGCTATTGGGGAAATAGTATCCTTTTGGATTCAATACTTCAGCAAATTTTTGGAATTGAGGTCTAACATCTTGTCTACCAGGGATAATGATAGAGGGAGCATCTGGTGTTTTTATAAATCCAATATCTGGAATTTCAATACCATTGCTAAGAACAAGATCTTTTCCCAAATAGCGCCCTAAATCATGCCCAATCCAAACTCCAAATCCAGATTGAGAAATATCTTGAATTGAGAAATTTGGAAGCCAATCTAAAAGATGTTGAAATTTCTCCTTATTTGAAGCTCTGACATCAATTTTCAAACGTGCAACTGGATCAACAATCGGAATGATATTTGTGAATGTAGAGAGAGTATCTGAATCAAGAGACAGCGTGGAGTAATTGGTTGGTGAGCCAAGAGAAATTATTTTTATACGTGAACCAAATGCGCTCTGAAAGTCTTCTCTTCTTTCTAGCAAACCATCTTCAACAAAGAAGTTCCCTTGCGAATGAGGAACAAATATCACTGAGTTATTTACATTGTTTTGCAAATGATTTAATACATCTTGCATCCAATCGACTTCATTATTCTTTGTGTCTTTTATGTGATGATTTAATGATTTACTAGCAGGAGCAGGATCACTAGAAAAGAATTGACTTAAGGCCTCCATCAAATCAGTTGGTGGGTCAAAACCAATGCGTTCGGCTATATCATCCAAATCTCCAAATCTGTCTACGAAATCTGCAATTAAGATTTTCTGTAGTGGATTCATCTGGAGAAGTTGTACAGCCCCCAAAATGGGTGTACTAATTAGTTGACTTAATTTAAATGCAGCATAGTTGTTTGTTTCTCCGTTCAACAATGCCCACTTATCAGCTAATACTCCATCAGGAGTCTGAGCCCCTAGTGCATTAGGAAATTTTGCCTTCCAATAGTCACGATACCTATTAACAGCAAAGGTGAAAATTGCTGCTACAAGAGAACTGTGAAATTCTTGTATCTCAGCATTTGGACCTTTGGAAGGATTATAAAATGATTCCAGCTTAAGCGACCCATATCCAGGTGTAACTACTGCATCTCCCCACTCTTTAAGCTTTAATTCATTTTTCACATCACTTCTCTGAGTATCAAATCCTGCCTCATCTGTCAAAATTCCATTGATGAATACGACTTTAGTCTGACCTCGCTGCTCAACTATATTTTTATAAACCCAGTCAGAATTCCAACTGTAATCATTAGAGTAGGTAACGTTATTCATCAGTTCCTCCAGATTCAGGTGTTCCAAAGCGACCGAACAAATGCCACATTCCAACTTACTCATCGATTTGAAATGCAACTTGAATGTGTAGTCATGATTATTACGGTAAAGTAAATTTGGTGTCAATACTTTAGCAAGTAAAATTGTGTTGCTTTTTATGGATTGACTTTGAGAAAGCATGGCGCTATCCTCTTTCAGGTAAGCCACCCTAATGCTTAATGTGTCCTCAAAAGTCCGCCGTCACCAGATAGCCTCTGCGGGATCTGCCTCAGAGAGTTCATCGGCTCAAAGCAACAAGCCCGTTTATGTCTCAACTCTTGCCAAACTGCGCCACCAGTCAGAGGAAGAGGGTTTTGTGGTGACTCAGCGAGATCTAGCGGTGCAACTCGGCGTAACCGAAACCACGATTCAGAATTGGGAACATGGCAAAGTCGGAGCCATTCAGTTCCAGCGCATCATTCAGCTCTGTGAGCTATTGAACTGTCAAATCGAAGACCTGATCACCCCCCTGCCAGACGATGAACCCCTGATCTACTTCGATGAGAGCGATCGACCGCAATGGAGAACCCACATCAAAGCGCTCCGCGAACAACAACGCATGACCCAAAGAGTCCTCGCTTACAAACTAGGCATCACTGAGATGACTCTCAAATCCTGGGAAAACCATCACACTTGTGCCGAATTAATTGCCAGGATGATTAAGTTATGCCGAATTTTGCGCTGCCAAATTACAGACTTAGTAGAAATCAAATCGGGAACGAAAATGAAGAAACCATAATAATTTGAAAATTTGGCTTGTAATTCATGCCTTGTTTGAATAAATTACCCCCTTAACGCAGAACCTAAATTGAGAACAACTGGTTGCTTGCGTACATGATGCAAGTCAGGGATTACAGGGTAAGGAGATAGCTCAGAGGTATGACAACAAATTGGTGCCTTGAGGTGGTCTTGCTGAGCATTCCTGCCATTTTAGGCAGAGAACCGATCGAGGAAGAATCCTTCCAGCAATTCGCATCTTTCGTGGAAGATTTGCTAGCAACAGATGCACTAGTTTGTATTGGTGCACATTGGATTGCCAAACTCGAATCCTCCAGCGGCATCCATCGAGATATGGCCTATCGCATTCGGGAGTTGCTCGGCGATCGGGTAGAAATTCTACAGGTTCCTGAAAGCCTTGCAACCGCCTTTGAACATCTCCCATTGACAAAAGGCATCGATATCAAAATTGCCCGAGAGAATGGGATTGAGTTACAAGTCGTTTGGCAGCATGGCTCCCTAAAAATGGAAGACTTGACAATCTCCAATGTCGTCAGTGGCAATTCAATCCCCATCTCCGCCAGCCAATTTATTGACTCCTACCTGCGCCCACCCTCCGAACAGGAACATTACGACAGCGGATCGTTTGAGTTTCGTTTCCGGAACGATGCCCTTCTTCCTAGCCATGGCATTGCCCAGAAAAGCCAATCCTTCCAAGAGATGATGGAGCTTGAACAGACTTGGGGGTTACCCTCCCCTTTTTTATACGCTGAGTGGGTAGATTCATCCCTGCATCCCTTGATCAACTTGTGGGTCACAATGGCTCTCTTGCAGATCCCCGCGATCGAAGTGCTAAATCCCCACAAATTTTCACCCTTTAATTTACGAACCCCACTGACGGATGTCATCCAGAATCATCCTCACGCTAATCTTGATTCAAGTAGCAATCGTTCCCAACCAACCGCCCAGATTTCTGCGATCGCCTCCACAACATTTTTAGGGAACCCCGGTTCATTTCAGGTTTATCAATTTGAATTTAGGTCTGGCAACCATTGGCAGAACCGAGTTGTAGCCCAATCGCCTTTCCCATCTTTCTCCCCAGGGCTCCCCAGCAAGGCTCCAGGACGAGCAAGCATAGCTAGCCCCGAAACAGACTCCAACAATTCGATCTCCAACAACAGCATTGCCGATACTCAAGCTCTTGATCGGAAAACTCCTCTCGAACATCTACTATGGATTTTCGAGATAGAAAAACAATCTGCTCCAGGGAATACACATCGTTCTGACGAATCCTATGAATTTTCTGGTATTCCAAATTTTTGGGATCCAGTAGATCAATTGGATAGAACACCAGGCAATTTACTTGAGAGAGTTAAATCTACTTATCAAGGGATAAATTTTGATTGTATGCGACCAGCTTCTGTAAATCCTTGGATTGATCTACCCAGGCATATTAGACAAGTAGAAGAATTTTATTCTGAAGCTCAGACTATTAAATTTGATGCAGCTTTTGGTAATCTTTTAGGCGTAATCAGTACCAATCTTAATGACCTCATTACAATCTTCGTAGGGAATCAATTTATTGATGCTAAAGATGGAAATAATTTAGTCCTTTCGGGTGCAGGTGATGATTATATTATCACTGGCTCAGGTGAAGATTTTATTGATGCAGGCGGTGGCAATAATTCCATTTTCTCAGGAGCTGGAGCAGATGAAATTGTAGTTAATTCCGGCAGAAATTGGATTGATGCAGGGGATGGCAATGATCGCATCGTATTACTAGCAGGCAACAACTTCCTCCGAGGTGGAACTGGGAATAATTCTATTTCCGTCAACTCAGGTAATAACTTTATTGACGCAACAATGGGAAGGGATAATATCAATATTTATGGGGGCCATAACTTCATTCAGTTAGGGAACGATCGAAGCCAAATATATATTGATAATGGCAATAACCTAGTTGATCCTGGAATGGGCTCCCATTCTATTGACCTATGGAGAGGAGAGAGTACAATCATCCTCAGACCAAGTAAAGGTATCACACAGATTAGTAGATTTTTCTCCGATCGCTTTGACAGTAAGCTTCAGTTTGGTTTAGTTGATGGAATAAAGTACGAAGACTTAGTGATCACCTATCATTCTGATTATTCCGATCTATCGAAAGGTTATGTTCAAATCCAACATACCCAGACCCAAGACATCCTAGCTCAAGTTTCCTCACCCTGGAATTCATCACTCATTGATAACCTCAACTTCAGAGACTTTTTTGTCAGAGAGTTCTTTGTCACCATTGAGAATTCGCTGCCTCAATTTCCTGCCCCAGCCCCTCACCCATTACTCAACAATTCCTCTCTTCCATCGTTCGATCGCGGTCGAACCCAGCCCCTGCCCAACCCCTTCAAGAACTTATTCGATCGGTATCCACTCTTCCCCAGTCCTCCTCCTTTGCAGAACCCCCTCAACGCAGTCAGTCAATAGAAAGAGAATTCAAGAATGTCTTGTTGGCAAGCTTGTATCACGCACTTAAGTTGCAACAAAAAGTAGGACAGAGTGCTGTTAGGCATTTATGGAACGCCACCACCATGCACTCTGCCCTTAGGAATTGAAGTCCAAAACAAATCCTGTAACCTTATATTTCTCTATTCATCCTAGAGAGGAGCTATCAGGATCAAATCAAAGAGATTACACCCTCGGTTTGGGTAAACGCCCTGGACTGACTCTCCGCTTATCCTTGCGGTTCATAGACCATCGTAGGTCGGAGGAGCCAACCGTCTTCTTGGGTCTCCAACTGCGACACCCCTAGGAACTTTCCAGTTTCTGCGTGGATTCTCACCCAATCCGCGATCGGTTGCGTCACCTCTGGGAAAAAGATGCGCTGCCCCAAACACCAACGGCGAGCCAGTTCTGGCTCTAAGCACCAAACCGGTAGATGCTGTAACACCTGCTCCGGTGGCACGAGGTGAAATTCATGGGCTTCCACCTGCTGTGCGATCGTTTCTAACGTCACACTTGCAGCCAAATCAAAGCCACCGCTCGCTGTGCGGGTGAGTCCCGCCAGGGTTGCCCCGGTTCCAACCGCTTGGCCTAAATCACGGGCGATCGCGCGGATATACGTCCCACCACCACACGCCACCGCGAGATCAATTTCGGGAAACTCGCCACCGCGCCAAGCCAGGAGTTCGATCGCCGACACCTCCACCGTACGCATAGGCACATCGACCGCTTTGCCCGATCGCGCCAGATCGTACAACCGCTGGCCCTGGACTTGAATCGCGCTAAAGGCGGGGGGAATTTGCTGCATCGTGCCAATAAATTGCGGAATGGCCGCTTGCACCCCGTCTAACGTTAACTGCGGCACCGCCTGCTGGGTCAGAATTTCCCCTTCCAAATCATCGGTGTTGGTCGTTACACCAAACCGCACGATCGCACAATAGGCTTTACCCGTTGGAAGAAATTGCAATAACCGTGTGGCTCGTCCCACTGCGATCGGGAGCACTCCATCCGCCGCTGGATCTAGGGTACCTGCATGGCCAATTTTTTTGGTTTTGAGCAAGCGCCGTAGTCGTGAGATGCAATCATGGGAGGTCATTCCCAGAGGTTTATTTAAGTTGAGAAATCCATCCATGATCGAACACTCTCTCCATCACAAAATTGACACGTCAACCTACAGTAACGTTGATGTAAAATGAATCGCTTTATCTGTTTGAAGCAACGAAAGATTGATCCTAGCGACGCACCTGGGCAGGATCAAATTGAGTAATCAAGCTGAGACGCAAAGGATTTTGACTAATTGCTTGGGTATAGTTAGCCGTCAGATAGGGACGAAAGGCTGGCTGCTTCATAATGTAGGTGCCGAAAAACGCTAAGCTCAAGCCATTTAAGTAACGACGGGCTAGCAAAGGATTGGGACCGATCAATTCCGGTGGAATCGGCAAGGAATTATTACGGGAGTCAGAATCCGCCAAAAAGGAAAAATGGGTGCCCCGATCGACCATCACTAAATATCGTTCTGGGGTATGCAACCAAGTAAACGGTAAAACCTGTTCTAAAATAGAGGGCGCAACGGTATCGGCATTGCCTGTGACAATCATAGTCGGCACTTTAATTTGGCCGATACTGTCTTGCCCCAACGCCACACTGCCAATGGGATTAATAGCAACGACGGCGGCGACCCGAGCATCGCCTAGATAGTACGTTGGGTTGGGGAGTTCCGCTGCCAGACATTGCAACACCAAGGAGATATTAAACGTATTCACCTGTTTGGTCTGGGTACATTGCGTTTCCGCCAAGGATTTGCCATTCAGCGGTGCACCCGCCAAGGCCAACGCTGTATAACCACCGAAGGATTGACCCAACACCCCCACCCGTTGCAAATTGATGCGACGTAAACGGGTGTCTCCCTGCGCTTTCCGAGTCAATTCATCCAGTAAAAACGTGATATCCAACGGTCGATCGTGGAATTCACTGGCTTCTGTAACTTCATCGGTGAGGCCCTTTAGCAAGGCTTTCATCTGTCTAGCATTACTGCCAGGATGCTCGGGAACCGCCACCGCAAACCCATGGGAAGCAAGGTGTTCGGCTAAATACTTAAAGGTGTTTAAATCTGACCCCAAGCCGTGGGAAATGACGACGAAGGGAATAGGACTCCCCGATCGCTCCACTGACCGAGGCAAGTAGAGATTCATGGGAAACGATCGCCGCTTCACAAAGCCCGTTGAACTCACTCGCCCATCATCCCGCAGGTTGAACGACAAGACATCCCAACCATTGCGACCCCGCTGCGTCAGATCCATCAACGGCGTGGGGAGAGGCAGATCCCCTACCCCTTGGCTCGCCTGAGCTTCGATCGCTTGGGTATACAAATTCGTCCAAGTCACGAGTTTTTCTAACTCATCGGCAATCTGCAAGGTTCGCAACAGATCCACCCGAATCCCTCGGGTAGGAAAATTCCGCACCACATTCAGCGGCGAAAGCCCCTTTTGCCGATCGACCGCGGCCAAAATCAACGCCGCCCGGATGGCCTTGGCTCCATCGGTTCTGGCCTCTGGCTGGATCACCTGGCCCAACCGTCCCAGCAAAATTTCCCCTTGGGGACTGTAGAGAAACTGGGAAATTGCGATCGGACTGAGTTCGGCCTTAGCCTTCAGCACCGATCGTAACTGCTGGCGTTGCTCCGTATTGACGTAACTGGTGTAAACGTAGAGGTCGTCACTCAGTTCCCCTGTGTTGGCATACTTCTCCAGTTCCTCAAAGGAGATCGATCGCTCCAGCAGCCCATAGGACAGATAAATCCGCTCCGCTGCCTGGGCAGAGCCTGAGGCCATTGCCGTGGCGGCGATCATACTCACCCCCAGCAGTTGGAGGCATCGTTTCAGCAGAGAGGACGGAGCCAAAGAAAACAATGAAGAGACACGCATGGAACTGGGAGGCTTGGATTCAGACACCAAAATAGCATTCTCTCTGGAAATCGAGGTGGTTGATGATCAGATTGCCTGGGGGAATCTCGATCGCCCTGCATGCCCCCATCCCATCAGACTAATCCTGAAGCCGCAACTTCTAGATCCGCCTCCAGATCCAAGGCGGCGATCGCTTCTTCACACCAAGCCAGCCAACTTTCTTCGTAGCAAATGCCATTCCGTAGCGTGAGATAGCGACACCGCTTATCCCAGGCCATCGTTTCGATCGACGGGGCAAAACATTGCGCTTCGATCGTGCGATAGGTTTGCAGCTTAATCTGGTGCTGTTGTTGGTGATGTCGCAGTTCCTGGAGTAAGACCTGCGGGGAAACATGGCCACCCCCGAAGACCTTAACCAGCAAATCATCCTTGACGGGGGAAATTTCGGCGGGAGCAGCAATCCAAGTTTGCAACAATTCCCGCCCTGCTTCCGTAATGGTCAGCAGGCGTTTATCGGGCCGCCCCTCCTGATGCACGATCGTGCTGGAGAGATAACCCTGCTCCTCCATCTTGGTCAACTCGCGATAGATCTGTTGCTGACTGGCATACCAAAAGTAACCCACCGATCCCGCAAAGCGCTTCGACAGGTCGTAGCCACTGCAAGGCGTTTCCGCGATCGCAACCAAAATGGCATGGGATAACGCCATAAGTTTCCCCCATCAAGTACTCACCTTTTTGAGTATAACGTTCCCTGTTGAGTCCGGATTAGCCCCAATCAGTCCAGATGAGTCCCAATCACGCCCAATCCGTCCCAATCAGTCTCCGTTAGCCCCGATCAGCGCCAGTCCGTTCAACTCGGCTTCACAACAACCACACCATAGGCATCGCATGTGAGATACTTCTGAGCCGCTGCCTGCAAAGCCTGGGGCGTCAGCGATCGCACCCGATCGGCATAGGTAAAGACGGGATCTAAGCTGCCTGTCATGGCGTGGTAATAGCCATAGAGATTCGTGCGATCGCTGGGGGTTTCGTTACCAAAGACAAAGTGATTGGCCACTTGGGTACAAACTTTTTCCAGCTCCACCGCTGGGATCAGATTGGTTTGCAAACGCTGGACATGCTCGATCATGGCGGTCTCCACCTGCTCCACGCATTCCACAGGCAACTGGGACGTCAGACAAAACAACCCTTGGTGTTGATAGGTGAGGTTGGTTGCGCCAATTCCAGACACCCAGCCCCGCTGTTCCCGCAGATCCTGCACCAGTCGCGCCGTGCGACCATGGCCCAGAATATTGGACAGTACATCCAGCGCGTAGGTCTCTTCCAGTTCTGTCACGCCAGGAACCCGCCACAGCACCATCAATCGTGCCTGCTGCAACGTCGGATCCACAAATTCTTGGCGGATAATTTGATTAAAGGGTTGTTCACCCAGCAAGGCGGGGCGTTCTTCGATCGCGTTGGATGCGGTCGATCGAGGGACTCCCTCCCTCCATTGTTCACAACTACGTTCTACGGTACGAATCAAGTCTTCCACCGGGAGATTGCCCACAGCCACCGCCGTCATGTTGTGGGGTTGATACCAATGGCGATGGAAATCCAACATTTGGCTAGACGTCAGTTGCTCAATCACCGACGTTGGCCCCAGTACAGGTCGGCGGTAGGGCAAGGTGCTAAAGCCCAAGTCCAGCATATGCTGATAGGTGCGCCGCCGGGGATTATCATCCGATCGGCGAATTTCTTCTAAGACCACCTGGCGCTCTCGCTCAAAGCCATCGGTGGGAATTGCGGCATTCAGCAACACGTCCAGTTGCAACGGAGCCAAGTCAGCAAAATCCTGGGGGGCTGTGGTGATGTAGTAGTGGGTATAGTCGTGGCTGGTTGCGGCATTGGTAATGGCTCCCCGTTCCTCCACGCGATATTCAAATTCTCCACTGGCGAGCTGCTCCGTCCCTTTGAAAATCATGTGTTCCAGGAAATGAGCCATGCCGTTAATGGCGTCACTTTCCACGATCGAACCCACATTCAGCCACAAATTGAGCGTGACTGCATCAACAGGCATCTGTTCAGCAATGACAGTCATGCCATTGGCTAGACGGTGAATGGTTGGAAAATTCAATGGGGAAACTTGTGGGGTTCGAACGAGAATTGAAGTCATTCTTAGCCTCAGAATTTGCCCTAGAAGGTCGATCGAGTCTATTTACACCCTCTAGAGGTTGTTCCTATTTATCTTAATGCCCGGAGGAGAGATACCGCAGCTCGAAAGTTAGCCCGAATTGACAATTTCTGACCCATCACGCCCGATCTCATCACTCATGAATGACGACGGGCGTACCGACCCGCGCCCAGCCATACAGCCATCGCGCTGCATCGGGAGCCAGATTGACACAGCCATGGCTGACGGGGGTTCCGAAGCTATTATGCCAATACGCACCATGAATGGCATAGTTACCGGAATAGAACATGGCGTGGGGCACATCGGGAACTTCATAATCTGCACCGCGCATGGTCACCGATCGGAATTTTTCTTGAATTTCAAAAACCCCTGTGCGGGTGGGTGTGGAAGCTTTGCCAGTGGAGACAATTTTGGCATCGATCCAGCGGTTCCCTTCCCAGGCAATCAAGCGTTGTCGCGAGAGATCGATTTGAATCCAGCGTTGTTGCGATTTCTTAAGACTGGCAATTTCTTTCTGAATATAGCTAGACGCTTCCGCAGCCGGGGGCGTGAAGGGGGTTTGCCAAGTCCCCGGCGCAAGGGGCACTAGGACACTGGCTAGGACGATCGCGCTCAAAATCTGTCTCGACCAAGACCGGGAAAGACCAAACATAACCCTAATCCTCACAAAAAGAATGGTGAATGAAGCTAAATGACACCTCTGATTTTCATACTGCCCATAGGAAGGATCTGATGCAAACTTGCGCAGCAATCTCGACTGACCAACCGAGACTCACTAACCGAGACTCACTCATTTGGTTGACGCAAGGGACTGGATGGGGCAGGGGTTGGGGATCCTAGAGTCTCCCCTCGAAGTGTCAGAAAGGATATCAACTCTAAAATCGGTTCCAGTAGCATCCGGTCAAAGCAACATCAGCAAAGGCTTTGGTAGATACTGTCATCTACCGATTCCGATCGCCCCATTCCTGAAACGGCAAACCCTGCGGCGAACTTTATACTGGAAGCATCTGGTGTTGATTGTGGCATCCAGCATAATAAACTCTCAGCGGATATTTTTTTAGGAGCCTAGACAATTCCCATGGTTGAGCGAGAACAAACCCCGTTAAATCCCCCGCTAAATCCAACGGTGATGAAGACGATCGAACGGCTGCGGTATCGGGTTACCGTGGGGGATGTGGCCATGCAGTCGGGCTTAGATCTCGCAACCACGGAACGGGATATTCAAGCGATCGCGGCGGCGGCAGGGGGACATTTACAAGTTACGGATACGGGAGATATTGCCTACAAGTTCCCTGAAAATTTTCGGGAGATTCTGCGCAATAAGTTTTGGCAACTCAAGTTTCAGGAATGGTTGCAGGGAGTTTGGACGATCGCGTTTTATCTGATTCGGTTAGCCTTTGGAGCCTCGTTACTGATTTTGCTAACTTTAGTGATCATTGGTGTGATTGTTAGCATTTCCTTCTACAAGTCCGATTCTTCCCGGAATGATAACGATCGTAGCTTTGGAACGTGGTTTAACTTCAATCCCTTTTGGTTATTCGACTTTAATTCCTTTCGACCGGGTCAACAGCGCTACCGCGAAGGCGATCGACCCACGAATTTCCTGGAAGCCATCTTTTCCTTTGTGTTTGGGGATGGCGACCCCAATCGCGATTTAGAAGAGCGGCGATGGCAAGCGATCGGGCAGGTGATTCGGCAACGGCATGGGGTGGTGATCGCGGAGCAGGTGACGCCCTTTTTGGATGAGTTGGGTAGGGGATTTAGCCAAGAGTATGAGGAATACATGCTGCCGGTTTTGGTGCGGTTTGGGGGCAGCCCAGAGGTGAGCGAGACGGGGCAGTTGGTTTACCGTTTCCCAGAGTTACAGAAAACGGCAACTCAACCGTCCCGACAGCAATCCCCTGAGCCTTTTCTGAATGAGCCATTTTTGAAGGAACAACTATGGCGGTTTAGTAATGCAGATGGGTCGTTATTAATGTGGGCGGCCTTGTTGGGGATTCTGTTGCTAGTTCTATCGCTCTGGTCGGCAGGAATTCTACCTGGAGCGCTTCCTGCACGGGGGGTCTTTCGATCGATTGCTCAAGTTGCAATCGGGTACAGTGGATTTTACTTGGGAGTCCCGTTGCTGCGTTGGTTTGCGTTGATGGGGAAAAACGATAAGATTTCTGCCCGCAATCGCGATCGTCAGTTTCGATCGATTCGCTTAGAAGAACCGGATGCCCAAACCCAAGAGAAACTCCAATTTGCCCAACAGTTTGCCCAAATGCAGGCGATCGATGAAGCGAATCTGGCTTACACAACCGAGCGCGATTTATTGGATCAGGAAATTGAACAACGGGACAAACTAGATGCTGATTGGGAAAAACGCTTAAACGAATCTCAAAAGAAAAAGCGACAAAATTAGGTCACAAAAACAACAGGAGTTTCTTGTTATCCTCCGTAGGATTGCAGGATATTAACTCGACAAACTCCTCAGTATTTCCGAAATTACTCTGAATATCCTTATTTTAAAGAAATCGAGTAAAAACACGGTTTTTCGCTGTCAAATAAAAAAAGATAGTGAATGTGTCAATCGTCATGCGCAGTCCTGCACATTAACCTATTCAGGACATTGGCGAGCAACCACAATGTAAGGTTCATCGACAACTCAATTTGAGTACAAGTGTGAGTTCTAGCGGTTCTCATCATTTGTCCTCTGGGTTTACCGTTCAAATCTATCCAGTAACTATCCAGAATGTTGAAATTGACTCAACCTGCTATGATTGATAGCCAATCTGCATCAGTAACTATCCCAGACAATAAGCTACAAACCAACAGAAAATCTGTTGCGGCTGCACTCATTGCAATTGGCATGACTGCAACGAGTCTGACAACGCTTGCTGTCACTGAAAAGCCAGTAAATGCTAATTCTTCATGTAATGCAGTTGTTGTCTCCAGCTCTCGTAACATTGAATATAGGCGGGGAGCGACTTTACGAGCTTGCAACGGCTTTCGTTTAGTGTTTCAAGCAGATGGTAATCTCGTAGTTTACAATACTGCCGGACGTCCTTTATGGGCTACAGGAACTAATGGAACTGGAGCGAATATCCTAGCAGTCCAATCAGATGGTAACGTGGTTCTCTACGAAAACGGTAACCCACTCTGGGCTAGCAACACAGACCGCAATCCGGGTTCACGTTTGGCCATGCAAGCGGATGGGAATCTTGTCGTTTATAGATCCAATGGTCAACCTATTTTCAGTACTGGAACTGATGGTGGACAAGTTAAAACTTTATTTGCATCCTACGATTGGTGGGAAGCCCGTAGTCAGAGTGCAATGTTCTTCAGCAAAGCAACAGGTCGGCCTTTGGATGGTGGTGCCAATGGAGGCAATCAGGCTTATATGCATTCTCAAGCAATGCCATGGAATCGTTTCCAGCGCTGGCAGTTTCTCAGCCTTGGCAATAACGAGTTCATGATCATTAACAATCAAACCAGTCGAGCATTGGATGGTGGTGGTTCGAATGGGAACCAAGCTTACCTCAACTCGCAGCAAATGCCACTTAATAAATTCCAACGATGGCGACTGCAACCCACCAATGGGGGGCACATGATTATCAACGTTGCTACAGAAAGAGCTTTAGACTCTGGTGGAAGCAATGGAAATCAGATTTACATGAATTCCCGGCCCGATGGGAACCCTTATCAAGTCTGGCAGATTTCTAAAGTTCCGGCATTATCAGCAACAAGGTCAAAAGCCGAGGAGTTTTTCCGGTGGGCTGAAGGTACAAAGGGCATTACTCGTAGAGATGGAGACTTCTTCAAGAAGCACAAGGATCCTAATCAGCGTTGGGATCCAGATGGACAATGCGTTACCCTGATTGTCCGTTATCTACAAGATGTTTTCTTTAATGGAGATGCGTCACAGCGTGGGTATGGTCATGGCAAAGATGTGGCTTCTGGAGTAGCTAGTAGTCACTCAAATCTATTCGAGCCACTTACTCGGACTGGATTACCCAAACGGGGTGCAATTGTCTCCTTCAAAGGGAGATCTGATCAATACTATTTAGGCCAGCCTCTTAGTAACTTTGGACACGTTGGCATTGTTATGGAAGCTCGTGAGATTAATGGCCGCCGTGAAATTAAAATGATGGATTCCAACAGTGATGCAAAGGGTCCTGGCAGTGTAGTGAAAATTGGAGACTGGATTCCTTTGGATGCTTCTCATGGGGGTCTAAACGGCTGGACAAATCCTCGTTAAACAATCTCTAATCTAGTGATGTTTTACATATAGCAATCCGACGCGAATCGTGAGAAAGCCATCCAGAGACTGCAAGGCTTTGAACCGGAGTATGCTCATAAATCAGATCGGATTGCTATATAAAACAAGGACTAGAATTTCTTTAAAGCGACTAGCTGGAAGAGACTTTTCCCCATCACTGATAGACGACATAGGTTAATAAAAAATCGCACCTTTTTGATAATTGGCGCGATTTTTTATTTTTTATTAACCTTAAATCGGCAAATCAATCGGCAAATCGGCATCATTCATTTTGAAGGATGAAAGGTAGCAGAATCAGAAAAGACATTAATTTAATTTCTCTTGGAGCCGCTACAGACATAACCTCCTCGGTCGCAATCTCCAACAATCCTAGACACTGCAAAGATTTCTAAAAAACATAGGAGGGATCGATCGACCCCTCCTAAGTCATAGCCATAGTAATGAATGGTGGGATTCAGTTAACTCAATCCCGGCAACCTTAATTTGTCAGCAAGTTTAGATTCTCAAGTCTGAAGATTCTCAAATCTAACCCAACTTCCAGCACCTTACAGTGCGTTACCGCGAGGCAGTACCTCTTCGGGGAAAGTAAAGTGTTCGTGAATCTGGTCTTGAGGAGCCATCCATGCACGGATGCCCTCATTCAACAGAATGTTCTTCGTATAGAAGGTTTCAAATTCTGGATCTTCCGCAGCCCGCAATTCCTGCGACACAAAGTCATAGGCCCGCAGGTTCAACGCGATGCCCACAATCCCGACCGATGCCATCCACAACCCAGTTACGGGCACAAACAGCATGAAGAAGTGCAACCAACGCTTGTTGGAAAACGCAATCCCGAAAATCTGCGACCAGAACCGGTTCGCGGTCACCATCGAGTACGTTTCTTCCGCTTGGGTCGGGTTGAACGCACGGAAGGTGTTCGACCCTTCGCCATCTTCAAACAGCGTGTTCTCGACGGTCGCACCGTGGATGGCGCACAGCAGCGCTCCACCCAGAATGCCCGCCACTCCCATCATGTGGAAGGGGTTAAGCGTGAAGTTGTGGAACCCTTGCACGAATAGGATGAAGCGGAAAATCCCCGCTACCCCAAAGCTCGGTGCAAAGAACCAGGAAGACTGGCCCAATGGGTACATCAGGAAGACGCTGACAAACACCGCGATCGGGCCGGTGAAGGCGATCGCGTTGTAGGGTCGCAGTCCGACCAGACGAGCGATTTCGAGCTGAC
>NZ_JACJRC010000052.1 GCF_014697025.1 Alkalinema sp. FACHB-956
ATCTGGTCTGGATTGGCAACTTGGCTCAAGTGGTCAACTTAACCGAGGAACGTCTGCACATTCTCCGCTTCCTAGGGGCTGCTTGCCAGAAGTACTACCTCCTCGTTTGAAACCTGCGGAATGTGGGGTCCAAGATTAGCGGCTTAGAACCGCTGCGCGATAGAAACCTGGGTCATCGCAACCTGGGTCATCGCAACCTGGGTCATCAAAACAAACAGACCCGGTGAGTTATTCAGGACGAGCGATGTCCGAGGGATTCGGCGTTTCGATCGCGCCATCACTCGATCGAAGTGCAGTGGGACTGTGGCGCAAGCTGGGGGTGATTAGAAAGGAAAGGCCCACACAGCCTAGGCCAATGGCTCCAATCAAATGCAAAAAATTCTGATGATCGCGTTGAGCCATTGTTTGGGGCAGGTTGCGCGAGGGAAGGATTTCGTGCCCGAGGCTGAGGATTTCGCGGGTTGCCCCCCAAATCAGCAGCAATGTCATCAACCAAGCTAACAAGAGCAACAGAAAAATTCGAATTCCCGCAGGACGTTGCAAACGCCTCAGCCAAAGACTAGGGAAAAAGAGCCTCAAAAACCAGTGGTGGTGGGCCTTTCCCAAGGTGCGATTGATTTTGAGTAGTGCCCGTTCCCAGCGAGCTTGTCGCTGCTGTTTTTTTGCCGATAATGCACTTTTTACCTGACGTGATCGCATTTCGGATCCTCTTGACTCAGTCCTTGGCTCAAATATCTCAGCCCTAGTCCCAATACTAATGAAAGATATCTCGCTTGCACGAATTATCTTTAGGATCCGTAAATATTTGCGGTAAAACTGGGGGAGTGGAGCGCCCATGGCTCAGCGTGCAGATGGCAGAGGCCCGATCGCCGTTCCCACTCCCCGAACCACCAGGAAGGACTAGAAAGGACTAGCAATAACTAGGAAGGACTACGCTCCAACGCCAGTTGCACCAACTGATGGACTAATTCTGGAAACTCCACCCCCGTGGCGGCCCAGAGCTGGGGATACATACTCATTGCCGTGAAACCGGGCAAGGTATTGACTTCGTTAATCAGAATTTCGCCCGTCGCTTCGACATAGAAGAAATCTACACGGGTGAGTCCTGCACAGTCGATCGCTTGAAATGCCTGAATCGCCCGCTCTTGAATTTGTACCACCACGTCAGCGGGTAAGTTGGCGGGAATGTGAATCTGCGATCGGCCTTCGGTATATTTCGTTTCGTAGTCATAGAAGTCACTCTCAAAGGTAACCTCACCCACCACTGACGCTTTGGGATTCTCGTTGCCCAGCACCGCGCATTCCACTTCCCGTGCCACGACTCCCGCTTCCACAATAATGCGCCGATCATAGCTAGCCGCGCTATCCAAAGCCTTTTCCAATTCCGATCGAGTGCGACATTTGGAAATTCCGACAGAAGACCCTAAATTGGCTGGTTTGACAAAACAGGGATAGCCAAGGTGGGCTTCAATCTCATCACACAGCTTGGGGAAACGGCAGGGATCGGAAAAAACTTGCGATCGGGTCACGGCCATATACTTCACCTGGGGCAGTCCCACTTCAGCAAAGGCCATCTTCATGGCAATCTTATCCATGCCCACCGCTGAAGCCAACACCCCTGAACCAACATAGGGAACTTGCATCAATTGCAAGAGCCCCTGAATCGTGCCATCTTCACCATTGGGGCCATGCAGAATGGGAAACCAGAGATCCACATCGCTGGCCTGGGTTGGAAATTGCCAAAGCCTGGATTTTGGTGCGGTCTCCTCGGTTTCCACAGGCTGCCGATCGGTCAAGACCTGCTGGGCCACCGTTCCTGTCTGCCAGACACCATCCTTTTGGATGTAGAACAGAAGCACCTCGTAGCGATCGAGATTCTCGCCAGTCGTTAGTCCCCGATAAATTGCGCCTGCGGAGATAATGGAAACCTCATGTTCCCCAGAACGTCCGCCAAACAACAGTCCTACTTTCAATTTACCCATGGCCCACTCCCCTTGGTCTGGTTGGATAGCCAGAGAGTATAGCAGAAACCCATCAATCTCTCTTGCTCCATCAGTCCCTTGGGTAAGAATGAGAGATAGGCCATTATATTCTCAATACGAACGCTCTATTGAGTCTATATCTTTCCTGAGTGAGTTCTCGTATAGTGGTGTCATATCAAGTGGTTCAACCTAAGCAGTTCAAGACCCTAAGCGGTTCAAGACCCTAAGCGGTTCAAGACCCTAAGCAGTCCAACACTGAATGATCTCATCCCGAATGATTCAACCCTGAGTAGTTTCAACCCTGAGTAGTTTCATACTACCGGGTAAAAATTGGATTGCTTGGTGCCGGTTTGCAATGATGTCACTATGAAAACGCTCAATCCCTACCAAAAATCCTGGAAATTGGTTCCTTCTCTACGCAGTGTATTGGCTCTGTCCTTTGTTCTGCAAATTTTAACTTTTGTGGGGTTAGTCTGGTTTTTATCGTTTCGGAACAGTCAGCGATCCGTTAGTGAGTTATCTTCCAAGTTGCATATCAGCATTAGCAATCAAGTTGATGAACATCTTGATCAATACCTCAGCCTTCCCCACAAAATCAACCAAATCGACAAACGAGCAATTGACCTCAATCTTTTAGATCCGAAACAGGTCAACAAGGTTGAGCAGTATTTCTGGCAACAGATGCAAGTATTTGATATTGGCTATCTCTCCTATGCCAGTGTGAATGGAAAATTCATCGGAATTGAACGCTTAGATAATGGTCAACTTTTAATTAACGAAGTTAATCCTGAGAAAAAGCCTAAGACACTTTATATTTACCAAGCAGATCAAACAGGAAAACGTTCAAAACTATTGGAGAGTAAACCCTGGAATCCTCAATCAGAGCCTTGGTATACTGAAACAGTAGCCGCTAGAAAACCCATTTGGAGCTCTATTTTTCAGTGGCAGGATAAGCCCGAAGTCATGTCAATCACAGCCAATACCCCTGTGTTCGATCGCAACCAAACGTTGATGGGAGTGCTCAGCATTGATTTGATCGTGACGCAAATTAGCCAGTTTTTGCAAAATTTACCGAATACCGATTCCAGCAAAATTTTTATTATCGAGCGGGATGGAAAGCTGGTTGCAAGCTCCAATCAACAACCGGTCTATCAATTCCGTGAAGGAAAAGCGATTCGCTTAAATGCTACGGAGTCCCACGATCGCCATGTTCAAGCAACCGTAGCCCACTTACAGCATCAATTTCCAGATCTCAATCAATTACAACAGTCCCAGGAGTTAAATTTTAACGATCTTGGAGATCAGCAATTAGTTCGGGTGACACCTTGGAAGGATCCCTTGGGGTTGAATTGGCTGATTGTGGTAACAACTCCGCAATCGGCGTTAATGGGGCAAATTCATGAGAATAATCGCATAACTGCTATTCTATGTGGTCTTGCTTTAGCAGCGGCGATCGTGAACAGTTTCTGGATGGCGAAATGGCTGACTCGACCGTTATCAAAGCTCACTCGTGCAAGCCAAGCGATCGCAGAGGGGAACATGAGCCAACCGCTTTCCCTCAAACCTAGTAGTAAAGAAATAACTATTCTGGCGGATTCCTTTGAGCAGATGCGGCAAGGTTTACAGTCAGCAAGACAGGAGCTAGAAGCCTATGCCCAATCCCTAGAGGAGCGCGTGGCGCAAAGAACTGCTGATTTGCAACAGACCAATACGGAATTGGAACAGACGCTGTATGACTTGCAGACAGCCCAGAACCATATTGTACAGTCGGAAAAATTAGTGGCGTTGGGGCAGTTAGTGGCTTCGGTGGCGCACGAAATGAATACCCCCCTGGGGGCCATTCGATCGTCGATTCACAATATTTCCACCTGCCTGACGGAGGAATTGGAAGAATTACCGCAGTTTCTCAAAACTTTAACCCCTGATCAGCAGGATGCTTTTTTTGCGTTGTTACATGAGTCTTTAGATTCGATCGTGCAGGTATCACGATTATCTAGCCGCGAAAAACGACAGTTCCGCCGCAAATTGGTGGAGCAACTGGAAGCCCAAAATATTGATGATCCGGAAAGTGTTGCAGATACGTTAGTGGAATTGGGGATTTACGCGAATCTTCAAAGTTTTCAGGGACTTTTACAAACACAGCAGAGTAGTGAAATTTTAAGTACAGTTTATAATCTAGCCAGTTCGCAACGCAGCGTACAAACCATTACCCAGGCTACTGATGCAGCCAGCAAAGTAGTACTTGCCCTCCGATCCTATGCGCACCAGAATCCTACGGGCAGCCCGATCGCAATTGATCTCGTGGAGAATGTGGAAGGGGCATTGACGTTGTATCAGAACTTGACCAAACGCGGGGTGACAATCGAACGGCACTATGACCCAGATGTACCCAAAATTCAGGGCTTGTCTGAAGATTTGCAGCAAATTTGGATGAATTTAATTCATAATGCCTTACAAGCAATGGACTATAAGGGATTACTGCAAATTGCAATTCAGACTGTAACGGATACGGTTCAAGTGAGTATTACTGATAATGGCTCAGGCATTGATCCAGAAATTATGCCGCATATTTTTGAGCCCTTTTTTACCACTAAGCAGCAGGGAGAGGGCAGTGGCTTAGGGTTGAGCATTGTCAAAAAGTTATTGGATAAACATTACGGAACCATAGCAGTCAGTAGTCAACCCGGAGCAACAACCTTTACGGTTACACTGACACAATTGAGCCGCAACTTAGAACTCGATGTTACAAATAATCCATTAGAAACAGAATTGGCCAATCAAAACACTATTTCTTTAATTGATCCGATTATTGATTCTGGTTCGCTGCCAGCTACAGTGACATCATCAGGGGAAGCATCGAATTAGGTGTTCCCTGTTGATACATAAGGATTTGCTCTGCCAAATCCCAGCCACCCCTGAACGCAGCTGATGGAGCTGTCTTTAAACCACAGTTAAACCCACAGTTAAACCCACAGTTAAACTCTCAGTTAAACCCTCAATTGCACGATCGCGATATGACCAGAAAGACAAACATCGACATCTGACCCCGTATCGCGCCGTCGGGCACTGTATTCTCCGTGATAGACATAATGATCACCCTCGACGCGAAATCCCACAGGCAAAGGTTGGGTGCAGGGCTTGCAGAGAATCATGTCTGGATCAGCAGCAGTGGGTTCGAGGTGGGGGAGATTGATATTCCAAAAGGAACCGAGTTCGATCGGTTGAGCCATTAATTTAGTCACTAATTGCTTTGTCCATTGGCTAGCTTTTTCCCAGTTGTAGGGGCGTTTGCGGTTGCGATAGTGGGAAATGGCAATGCCCCCAACGCGATGGAGGGCGGCTTCACGGACGGCTGCTACGGTGCCTGAAACGTAGACATCCGAGCCCATATTGCCCCCCGCGTTAATGCCTGAAAGCACCCACTTGGTCTGGGGATAGAGTTGGGTGAGGGCAATGCGGGTACAGTCGGCAGGGGTACCATCCACAGCCCAGGCATGGTCGCCGCGCTGTTCTACACGGATGGGCCGATCGGTGGTGACTTGGTGGCCACAACCGGACTGCTGCACCATGGGCGCAACGATCGCAGCGTGCCCGTCGAGGGCTTGCAGGAGGGCTTGAATGCCAGGAGCGTCAATGCCGTCATCATTCGTTAACACAATCATAGGTCAATCGATCGGGGTAGATGGAGTAGATGCGAGTGCAAGGCATGACTGGCGTCAATATACTGGCGTCAATAACTGCCGTAAATTGCCTGCATAGTCCTTCTACAGTAGCCCAAAGCCTAGGCTCAATAGGAGTTGCAGGATATACCCCTACGGATACATCCTGCAACACTGAGCGTATTGTCACCAACTTGCAATCAACCAGTAGCCATTTTCATACCCAACTAGAAATCTAGCGATTCCGTTGTCTATACAGCTACTTCTTCCCCTTGCTGTTTGCGCTTACGCAGTAGCCCCATCCCCAAACCAATCATGCCAGGAAGCAGTGCAGGTGTTGGGATAGCTTCACCTTGCACCCCAACATTGTCAATGTCCAAGTTCTTGGCACCATTATTGGTGTTTTCCCCATAAGGATAAAAACGGAAAGTGATTGCCGTCAGATTCTGCAAGGCCAATGGGATATTGAACGGCGTCCACTCATTCTTAGGCCCAAGGGCACCATCAAACAAGGTCGAAGCAAAGTTATCCAAACTAGACCGAATTTGAATAGTGGTTGGCGCAGCATTTCCATTAGGTTGAGCCACAAAGTTCAAAGCAGTCAAATTGAAGGTATATCCTGGATCAGCAGCAATACTAAATTTGAAGTAGTCATCTGCATTTGGATTATTGATATCGATCGTGCTGTCAGGCGAAAAACTATCTGCTGAGAAGGACTTGCCTCCGTTGTTCTGGGGAGGATTACTTGGGTCATATCCCACAGGATAGTTAGTCGTTCCATCCCCCACATACTCAAATGGGCTAAACGTTAGACCAGGAGCAACACCCGTTGCATTGGGCGAGCCAGGAGCTGGTTCAAAAGCATATCCACCTAATGTCGCAGCGTGAGAAGCCTGTCCAGCACCGACAACTGCCAAACCACTTAAAACAGCAGTTGCAAAAAATAATTTAACTTTATTCATAGCCAATTGTTCTCCAAATGATTACAACTGGCAGAAGCACCTGAACTGACGAAGAACCTGAGTATGACGCTTTCTACAGACTCAATTTTGAAAACTAATTAAGCACGTCCTCAGAATTCACAAATCATCCAACTAACTAGATTGCATTGAGTAGGGTTGTGTATAGCTGTATAGCGTGAATCAATATTACCTAGTTACTTTTTTCCAGTCACTATACAGCGCAAGTCAGCTTTACAGGAGGCTCACAACGCCCTGATTGAGCTTGGTAGCAACACCGAATTTCGATAGTCAGAATCTATCACGGGGCATAGATGAAATCATTCGGCAACCAAAAAAGTTTATCCTAACCTTAAACTTGACACTCAGCCCCGATCGCTCTGGATCGCCTATGCGACCTAGGTTCAGTGTCCCAAGATACATTTTCTCAAAGGATATTTGTCTAAAGCTTCTATGAAGTTCGCGCCGCTGCTGACTTGCAAGCTTCCGTAATTTCACTGAAACAACGTAGTCGATCGGCCTAGGCAGGGACACCCATTGGCATGTAGGGTAATCCGTCCTTAGGAGTAGGGCGATTGTTGAGCCACGATCGCCCAAAATATTGGGTGTTGTTGTGTAACGATGGGCAAATCCAGGGGTTTCTATGAGCACCATTCTGGAACAAGGCAATATTTCGATCCATACCGAGAATATTTTTCCGATTATTAAGAAATGGCTCTACTCGGATCACGAGATCTTCCTACGGGAACTGATCTCCAACGCCGTAGATGCCATGAAAAAGCTCAGTATGGTGGCCCGATCGGGGGAACTGAACGGCGAACCGGGCGAGATGGAAATCACCATCACCCTGAACAAAACAGCGAAGACCTTGGCCGTCAGCGATACGGGGATCGGGATGACCGCTGAGGAGGTTAAGAAATACATTAACCAAGTCGCCTTCTCTAGCGCGGAAGAGTTTGTCGAAAAATATAAGGCCAACAGCGACGAGCAAATTATTGGTCACTTCGGGCTTGGGTTCTACTCCTCCTTCATGGTGGCCTCGAAGGTGGAACTGGATACCCTCTCCTATAAACCCGATGCCCAAGCAGTTCATTGGTCCTGCGATGGCTCCACCAGCTTTGAACTGTCGAACTCGGAACGCACAACGCGCGGCACCACCGTCACCCTCACCCTCCAGGACGAAGAAGCGGAATACCTGGAAGAGTACCGCATTCGTAACTTGGTCAAAACCTACTGCGACTTCATGCCCTACCCGATCAAACTGACGATCGTGGATGGCGAAGCGACCAAGGAACCGGAACAGGTCAACAAACAAAAAGCTCCTTGGAAAGAGTCGCCCAGCAACCTCAGCCAAGAGGAGTATTTAGAGTTCTACCGTTACCTCTATCCTTTCCAAGAAGATCCCCTGCTGTGGGTGCATTTGAATACCGACTATCCCTTCGTGGTTAACGGGATTCTGTATTTCCCGAAACTCAAACCCGACGTTGATATTACCAAGAGTTCCGTTAAGCTCTTCTGCAATCAAGTTTTTGTTTCCGATAATTGCGAAGAAGTGATTCCTCGCTTCCTGCTCCCGTTGCGGGGTGTGATTGACAGTACGGATATTCCGCTCAATGTCTCCCGCAGCTTTTTGCAGGCCGATCGCACGGTCAAGAAAATCGGCGATTACATTGCCAAGAAAGTCGGAGATCGCTTGAAGGAACTGTACCGCGACGATCGATCGGCCTATATCCGCTCCTGGCAGGATTTGGGCACCTTCGTCAAGTTCGGCTCCATGAACGACGACAAGTTCAAAAAGCAAGTGGAAGACATCGTAATCTTCCGCACGACTTGGCAGCAACCCGCCGCTGAAGCCCCCAAGGTGGAAGTGGAAACGGCGGATGGGGATGTCTGGAAGGAGGAAGCTGTCACGAATACGATCGACGGCAAAACCTACACCACGCTGAAGGACTATCTGGAGCGCAACCAGGCAAAACACGAAAATCGCGTGTTCTACTGCACCGATGAAGTGTCTCAAGCCACCTACGTCAACCTCTACAAGAGCCGGGGCATCGAAGTCCTGTTCTTGGATTCCTTCATCGATAGCCACTTTGCCACCTTCCTGGAGCGGGAATATTCTGAGGTGAAGTTCTCGCGGGTGGATTCCGATTTGGATGAGTCGTTGATTGAAAAGGACAATTCCGAAATTGTTGATCCGGCGACCAACAAAACGTTGAGCGATCGCATTAAGGATCTGTTCACGGGGGCGTTGAACCGACCGAAGATCACGATCCGCACCGAGTCCATCAAAGCGGACGATCCGGCCACTGCACCACCTGCCATGGTGTTGCTCCCCGAGGAACAGCGGCGTTTGCAGGAAATGATGGCGATGATGCAGCAGCAACAGGCGCAATTTCCCGAAGAGCACATTCTGTTGCTGAATACGTCGCACCCGCTCATCCAGAACCTTGCGAATCTCAGCCAAGGGTCTTTGGAAGGCGTAGCTTCTCCCTCTGGGGATTTGGCGAATATGATTTGCCACCACATCTACGATTTGGCGCTGATGGCCCAAAAGGGGTTTGACGCCGATGGCATGAAGTCCTTTGTAGAGCGATCGAACCAGGTGTTGACTCAGTTGACCGATCGGGCGGCTGGCTAGTTTTCACGAATTAATTCCCACGAGTTAATTTTTCCCCAACATAAACTCAACAAGTTTGAAGCCGGGTGTGCTGAGTCATGCCCGGTTTTTGATTGGGTAGGGCGTCCCGGCTTTTCAATCGCGTCCCGGCGAGGTGTTCCACGGTGGAGGGCTTCCCTCGGTCTAAGATAGTGATACGAGATCGTAACGAACCCCAGTAACAAACCCCAGTAACGAACCCTAGTAACGAACCCCTAGCTTGGTCTTAGCATGTCTGAACCGCAACCGCCCGAGGCTCCCCAACCCGTTCCCCTGCGCAAATCTGACCCGGAAAAATACGCCTATCTGCGGGCAGAAGCCACTGCACCCTATCGCGGGCTGCGGCAGTTTATTTATCTGGCCTTTGGGGCGTCGGGCTTTGTGGGGGGTATTTTTTTCCTGGCGCAGTTTATGGCAGGGCGCGAGATTGAAACGGCATTGCCGAATTTGGCATTGCAGGCGGGGGTGGTGGCGTTGATGGTAACGTTGTGGCGCTGGGAACAACGATCGAAGGACAAGGCGATCGCGGCGATTCGCAAACGGGAACGCCAACGACAATCGTCTTAACCCTGAGCTTGTAGCAAGCCGTTGGATGAGCAGTCACCCCAGCAGCATTACTGCCAGCAACAGTTACCCCAGTAGCAGTCACCCTAGTAAAGGTCAATCCTATGCATGGTCATTCCTTGAGCGGTAAACAGGTGCTTTTGGCCGGGGGAACCGGGGGCCTAGGGTTGGGCGTCACGCCGGTGGTTCTGGCCCAGGGTGCGGAGGTGACAATTCCCTACATGAATGAGCGGGATCTCGATCGCCTGCGTCAAAAGATTGCTCCGGCAGATTTTGCCAGGATCCGCTTTGCCTGTGCCGACCTACGGGATGAGCGATCGGTGGAGACGTTGGTCAATGAAATGGGGCGGGTGGATGGTCTGATTCAACTGGTGGGGGGCTTTTCCATGGGCAAGACCCACGAATACAGCTTTGAGCAGTGGAAGCAGGATTTTGATCTGAACCTGAACACAACGTTTTTGCTCTGTAAACATAGCCTGCGGAAAATGCTGGAGACGGGCTATGGCCGCATTGTGACGATCGGATCGCGGGGGGCCGTGCAACCGGGGGGACAGTTGGCGGGCTACTGCGCATCGAAGGCGGGGGTGGTGGCGCTGACCCAGGCGATCGCCGATGAGACGAAGGGGCAGAATATTACGGCCAATGTGGTGTTGCCCAGTGTGATTGATACGCCAGCCAATCGATCGGCCATGGGCGAGGCCAACGCGGGCCAGTGGGTGAAGCCGGAGTCCCTAGCGCAGGTGATTTGTTTCCTGGCTTCGGAGGCGGCGCAGGACTTGCGCGGCGCAGTGATCCCGGTCTATGGCAATATTTAGACTAGCAACCTAGATCTGGCAAGCTAGATCTGATACCAGTTTGGACGGTGGACAACAGCCATGACCCAGGGACGGCAATCCTCAACGCTTTCTCCCCACAGCGGAAACGCCGATCGATCGTGGAATTTTTGGTTTACGGTGCCGCTGTATCCCTACGGCAAACGCCCGACGCTGCGGACGGAGGTGATTCCGGGACGGATGTGGACGTTTGACCAGTTGCAGGGCATTTTTTATGTCGTGACGCCGATTCGGATGACGGTGGTCAAGTTGGAGGCGGGCGGGTTGTTGGTCTATGCGCCGGTGGCTCCGACGGGGGAATGTTTGCGGCTGATGGCGGAACTGGTGCAGGCCCACGGGGAGGTGAAGTACATCATTTTGCCGACGGTGTCGGGGTTGGAGCATAAGGTGTTTGTGGGGCCGTTTGCGCGGCGGTTTCCCACAGCGCAGGTGTTTGTTGCGCCGCATCAGTGGAGTTTTCCGGTGAATTTGCCGCTGTCCTGGTTGGGGTTACCGATCGGGCGGACGCAGGTGCTACCGGAAGACAGTCGTCAGGCTCCCTTTGGTCGGGAGTTTGATTATGCGATGTTGGGGCCGATTAATTTAGGGTTGGGGCCGTTTGCGGAGGTGGCGTTTTTCCACAGGTCATCTCAGACGTTATTGGTGACGGATTCAATTCAGTCGGTGCCAGCGATACCGCCAGCGATTCTGCAAGTGGATCCCTATCCGTTGTTGTTCCATGGGCGGGATTTGCCATTGGATGCGCTGCGGGATACGCCGGAGCTACGGCTGAAGGGTTGGAAGCGGATTGCGTTGTTTTCGTTTTATTTTCGACCGAGTGCGTTGGAGATTCCCAGTTTTGGGGAGGCGTGGCAGGCGGCGAAAAATGCGCCCGATCGATCGCGTAAGGCGTATTTTGGGTTGTATCCGTTTTGTTGGAAGCCGGATTGGGAGCGATCGTTTGAGATTTTGCGGGGTAATGGGCGGTTGTTTGTGGCTCCGATTTTGCAGCAGTTGATTTTGAACCGGGAACCGCAGCAGACGATCGCTTGGGCCGATCGGGTGGCGCAGTGGAATTTCCAACGGATTATTCCTTGTCATTTGGATGCGCCGATCGCAGCGACTCCGGCGGAGTTTCGTCAGGCGTTTTCGTTTTTGGAGAAGCAGCCTGCCCATCCCTATATGTATCCGTTGCCGAGTCAGGATTTTCAGTTGTTGTATGAGATTGAGTCGGGTTTACGCCAACGGAATATTACGCCTGCGGCGAAGGAGAAGGTTTAGAATCACGACAGTGTTGAATATAATGTCGATCGAAGTATTCATCGTAACGTCGATCGCGTGGGTTCGATCCCCCTAAATCCCCCTTAAAAAGGGGGACTTTGAACAAATTCACGAATTCTTATCTACACAATTTCCTCTTATTTACATTTCCGGTTCCCCCTTTTTTAAGGGGGGCTAGGGGGGATCTGCCCTCCTCGGGAAAACAGATCGATCGCCCTTACTCCGTCGCCTGTTCGCGTTCCATCATGCTGATGTATTTCCAGTCGGAACCGAGGACGGGAATGGGGGGACTCCAACGTACACGATCGCTAAATCGCAGAACGTGTAACTGGTTAATTGCTGACTGGACTTCTTCGCGAGTGCCGAGTAAATAAAATTGCAACGGTTTGCGTTCCGCATCGCTTACGCGATCGGAATTGTCAAAGCCAATAAACATGGGATTTCTCCTAGGTGTAGGGGTGGGAGGAAATCCCAAAAATTAAAGCCACCCTTTGCGCAGGACAAGTAGGGTGGCCCGATCGAATGTTACAATCCGTGTCAGACCGCCTAGCTGCTTCTACCAGCTTCGGGGTTTAGCTGCCTTACGTTGTTGCAAGCAACTGGGGCAGCGCCTTAATTTTTGGGGTCTAGCTGATGATCAATCGGGCTGTTTAACACGGCTGTGATCAGCTATGAGAAACAACAGTACGAAGAAAGTCCAACGCTGTCAACCGTACAGAGATAGTTTGTAATATCGATCGGGCGTTGAGGGCCAGAAAAGGCCGTTGGGGACGGACTATAATGGGGCTAACGTCTTGTGGCTTGCGGACAATGAGCCTCGATGAATTAATCAAAGCTGCCCATCAACTGGATGAAACGGATCTAGATAAGTTGCTGCAACAGGTGATTACGTTGCGAACCCAGCGCAAGGCCCATGTTTTGCCTGCGGAGGAAGCGCATTTACTGGATCAAATCAATCAGCCCCTTCCGGCGGAACTGCGTGCCCAATATCAAGCGCTACGGGTTAAGCGGGAGGCTGAAACGTTGACTGAGGCGGAATATCAAACGTTGATTCAACTCAGTTGCCAAATTGAAGACTTCGCTGCGCAACGGTTGGCAGCCCTAGCGAGTTTGGCTCAACTCCGCCAAGTCTCTGTTTCAGAAATTATGGAAGCGCTGGGAATTCAAGACAGGTCGATCGGGGAAATTCTGGAACCGTCGGGGTGGGATCGGTAGACTAGGGGAAAAGCGTCGATCGAAGAATTTGCTGCCCTATGCCGGAAGAAGAATCCTCGAAATATTTGCCTACCACGATCGAGAAGGTGTTTGAGTTACTGGACACCAAGCTGGTCACGTTTGGCGTGCCTGGGGCATTGAGCTTTGTGGGCATTACGAAGGCAAAAGAAGGGCAGTGGGTTGAGGCGGGATGGTGTTGGGCAGGAGCCGTTGGGATTTTGATTGCGATCAAGATTGGCAAGAAGCTGGCTCCAAAATTAGATCAATTGCTGGATTGGGCAATATCCAAAGTTGAGGGACTTATTAGTAAGGTACTATTAGCTCCACAATTTGAAGGCAAATACCTCAGGTGTCAAGCCATAGATTGTCAAGCTTATAGATCAGATGGAGTCGGTAACTTTGATGGGTTATTTACCCCTTTGCTAGAGGAGGTGTTTGTTCCGTTGGAGTTGTCTCCGACAGGAATGCAAGCGGGATTTTCCCCAGCAGCCTGTGAGCAATTTGTCCTACAGCGGGAAGGCGTGTTGCAGATTTGGGATTTGCTAGAACGCAGTAAAAAACAACCTGCGTTTCGTCAGATGGCGATTTTAGCGTGGGGGGGCTATGGGAAAACGACGCTCTTAAAACACATTGCCTATTGCTATGGAAATAACCGTAAAGCTGACTATCAGGGAGATCGGCGCATTCCAGTCCTGTTGATTTTGCGCAAATATCGGGATTTATTGAACCAGGAAAAGCCTCCCAATTTACCGGATTTAATCACGCAGCAGCATATTCCAAGTTTGCCGGGAGTGGAGGAGGATTTGGGCTTGCCTGCGAATTGGGCGAAGGAGATTTTGCAGCAGGGTAGGGCTGTGGTGATGCTGGATGGGTTGGATGAGGTACCTAAGGAGCAACGATCGCAGGTGATTCGCTGGCTCAATCAGCAAATGCGGCAATATGGGAAATCTGTGTTTCTTGTGACTTCTCGCCCGAAAGCCTATCAGGAGCAGGATGCAGCCGATCGCCTAGAGATGTCTGCCCAGATTTGGATTCGGGATTTTAATGCTGATCAGCGGCGGCAGTTTGTGGAGCGCTGGTATTGGTGTCAGGAGCGCTATGCCAATGGAGGTCGGGATACCCCTGATGTGAAGAAACAAGCCCAGGAAGCTGCCTCAGACCTGCTAGCCCAGATTGAAGCCCGATCGGAACTGCAAGCATTGGCGAAAAATCCTTTGCTGCTCAATATGATTGTGACGTTCCATCGCCGCTATCCCGGAGCCGATTTACCCCAGAGACGGGTAGAACTCTATCGAGAAATTTGTCAGTTGCAACTGCGCGATCGCCCCAAAGCCCGAAAGCTAGAAACGTTGCTGTGGGAATGTGAAGCAATGACGATTTTGCAGATGGTTGCCTTGGAGATGATGCTTGCTAAGCAAGAACGCATTTCAGAGGCAGAAGTCCTAGAGCATTTATCACAACACTTGCAGACGCAAAATGAAATCGTAAGTGCAGCAGCATTTCTGAAGGATGTCGTGCAGATTAGCGAATTACTGGTGGAACGAGAACCCGAAGAATACGAGTTTGCCCATTTAAGTTTTCAGGAGTATCTCGCTGCGGCTGAGATCTTGCGACAGCATCAAGAGTCATTGCTTTATGAGCACTTTGAGGATGGCTGGTGGAAACCCACGATTTTGCTGTATGCAGGGTTAGTCAAAAATCCGAGTACATTACTGCGAGAAATGTTGAAACGAGGTGCAACAGATCTTGCCTACATCTGTTTGCAAGAAACTCGGAAGCAAGTAGATGCAGAAATTAGGCAGAAGCTACAAAGCTCAGATGGGAAAGTTTTGGAACCTATAAGCTTAAGGATAGGTGTTACATCTCATATATCTCTCGAGATTCAAGCAGCACGTTATGCCAAGCTGGAGGAACTACTGAAGGCGGGCGAGTGGGAAGCTGCGGATCAGGAAACCTATCGGCTGATGATTACGGATCCCTCTGTGGGCAAGGAAGAAGGGCAATGGTTCGAGGTTGAAGACCTGCAAAACTTTTCCTGTGAAGCGCTACTCGCCATCGATAAGCTGTGGGTAGATTATAGCAAGGGCAAGTTCGGATTCTCTGTGCAGAAGCAAATTTGGCAAGAATGCGGTAGCCCAATGGATTACAGTGAAGAGTGGGAGGATTTTGGCGATCGCGTTGGCTGGCGCAAGAAAAGCGACTGGTTGAATTACTCACACCTAAAGAAAAATCCCCTAAATTCTCCTGAAGGAGAATTACCTGCTCTGCTGTGGCGGGGGGTTTCTGTGCGGGCTGGCGGGGGGTGGGGCGGGTGTGTAGGGGGTGGTGTCTCTTCTCTCGCGCAGAGACTTGTGAACTGTAGCACGAGCCAGCCCTAGTCCCACCAATTTTTCGTAGCTATAGCGACGTTCTCTGCTCAAAACCGGGGTTCTTCGCGTCAACCTAGCCATCACTTAACTCATTCCGCTTCCTGGTTTTTAGAAATTTTAGGAAAGCTCGTCGATCGCGCCTACGAGGTACTGCCCATCAGCATGAGTTGGAGAATCGGATCTACCCGATCGCCGTTGTAGCGAATAATAAAAGTACTCTGTGTGATGAGTCATTTCCATGCGACGCGATTCAATTTTCTATGCATTATTCAAACAATCTCCCACCCTGTTGTTTGAACTGTTAGACCAAGTCCCCGCCTCTGCGGATCAATATCGCTTTGAATCCGTCGCTGTCAAAGAACCCAAATTTGAAATCGATG
>NZ_JACJRC010000053.1 GCF_014697025.1 Alkalinema sp. FACHB-956
CGCATGTTCTGTCGTATTCGGGGCTATTTATCCACCTTGCGCAAGCAGCATATCAATCTTTTAGAGGCTCTCGTTGCATTGTTCTCGGGACATCCTGTGTCGCTTGAACCTCAGCCTGAGTAGTTACATCAGATCATAGGCTTCCATTTGGACAAGATCGAGGGCTGCTGTGCCACAGGTCGTCGTCTTCACCGAAAAGTGATGATCGGTGAGGATAGAGTCTAGCCTATCAGCAACGATTCGATCGTCTTCAACTAGCAAAATTCTCATTTTGAATCCTACAAGTTGTCATCCAACGTTTCCTGAAATTAATCAGCCTGATGCCGTCCGTTGCAATGCCGTGAACTGCAACTTTACTCCTCTATAATGTTCATCCTAATCACTTTAATTGTGAATGTTGTGGAGAATTGTGAATCTTAAGAAGGATGGTGAATCTTATAGAGTCCACTATGGGATCTGTGGTTGTTTGAAGTCGGAGGCCAGCGGAGTAGGCAGCGAATACTCAACGGTGGAAGAATAAGCTTGGAAGATCTGATTACTCAAACGGGTTGGTGCGCTCTATCCATTGGGATCTCACCCAAAATACAAAATGAGGGGGAGTCATTGACAATTCTCTTGAAAGGCGATGCTCAATGGCGCTGTGTGCGACAGAAAGTGACTCCCGATCTACGCTCTAGCTGTACGCTAATGCTCTAGCTGTATGCTATCTAACGCGCTAGCCGTAAGCTAAGGTAGCCTGTGGCCGCAGTATGTTAAATAATCGGTGATGACCTCAGCTTCTCTGGGCACTTGAAACCAGTATCCTTGACCAAACTCACACCCTAACAACTTGAGTTGGGCCAGTTGACCCTTGGTTTCAATCCCTTCTGCGACTAACGGTAACCCCAGGGTTTGACTCATTTGCACGATCGCAGTCAAAAGCTTGAGCTTAATGGGAGTATCTTGTAAATGTGACAAAAAAGAACTGTCTAACTTGAGGGTGTCGATCGGCAACTGATGGAGATAGCTCAGCGAAGAATACCCCGTCCCAAAATCATCTAGACTAATTTGCACCTGAAGTTGTTGGAGGGCCTGTAAATTTTTCACTACAACTGGCAGGTTTTGCATCATTTTGCTTTCAGTAATTTCTACCTTAAGCGATCGGGGAAGCAGTTGTGTTTCGTCTAACACGACTTTGAAGTATGGCAGTAAATCAGGCTGCTCAAATTGACTCGCAGAAAAATTGACGCTAATAAAAAAATCGCTATTGACAACCCCCTGCATCTGCCATTGTCTTAGCTGTTGACAGGCCGATCGCAACACCCAACGATCGAGCCGCAACAGGGATCCCGTCTGTTCCATCACCGGCAGAAACTCAGTGGGAGCCAACAACCCCTGTACAGGATGGTTCCAGCGCAACAGTACCTCCAGGCCATGAACGGCTCCTGTTAGCAAGTGCACGATCGGCTGATAGTACAGTTTAAATTCACCATTGTGAATCGACTGCCACAGACTCGCGTCTCCATCCTGGGACAAATGGCTGAAGTCTCGTGGACGAGAAACGGTGAATGCTTCTGGGTGAGCAACAAACTGAGACATATACCTAGGGGAAAGTCCCAACCATGAAGGAACATTGAAAAGAACGACGACTAGAAAGCTGGCCGAAAACGTCAGTACAGTCCTACTCCCAAAGCAGATTGGAGGAGAAGCGTCCAATGCTTGTCATAGAGGGCAATTACTCTAGTGGAAATAACTCTACTTGCAATGACTCTAATGGCAATGACTCCAGATGACTACAAAAAGTTGCCATTAAAAAAAATATTGCTACTACCCAGTCTAGACTCCGCTCAGTTGGCTAATTGAGCAAGGGAACTGTAGAGAGCCAACGAAATATAGATGCTTTACACCTCACAATAAAAGCTAGGATTGACGATATTTCATGGAACTCGAGCCTACACTGACATTAGTTCTATAAGAGTAAAAGCGTGACATCATTTCAATGTCACACTGGATGTAGATTGCTAGATACCTGAGAGAATTCAACACAGACTAAGCAAGTATGCATATTTTCCTCTCATAAACAATATCGCATGTTGCTATTGAGAGTACCATCCCTGATGGAATGTTTAGTCGGAAATTTAGTTCGTTTCAAGGGAAAGTTAAAGAAGGTGAGATTGGATTGGGAACCTACCTGTAGAATCAGTCCAATGACTCAAAATGACTCAAAATGACTCAAGATAAGGCTTAAACAACTGACTGTTTTGGATAGAATCCATCGGGAATTGTTGCTGTAATCCATCCTGAGAGCTCATTTTTAAGATGGATTCTCGAATTTGGCTCAAAGCCTTGCAGAATCAAAGCTCTAACCATAGATTTCAAATAGGCTCTACTAGGCTCTATATCGTTTCCTGATTGCTAGTTTTTATCCATGATGAATTCCTCTAACGATCCTTCTGATCTCGATTCACTGACATCCCTTTCCCAAAAGCGTAAACGAGGCGTTCTTCTCAGTATTCAAGGCTGGCAACGGATCCAAGCAGCAGAGGCCAAGGTTGCGTTGCAGGAAAATGCTGGTAAACCGTTGACGCTTGAACAGCTCAGCGATCGGAGTGGCCTGAGTACAAAGACACTAACCAAGGTTCGCCAACGGCAAAAACCGGTGGATGTCTTAACGCTGCAAACCTATTTTCAATCTCTGAATATTAATCTCGAAGCCAATGATTATATTGCTGAGATTGAGAATGAGTCGAGTAGTCCCTTGGCCCCGCCTCAAACATGGCTGACAGGGCAGTTACCCCCGGATTCGCCGTTCTATATTTTCCGTCCACCTGCGGAAAATATTATTTTTCGGGAAATGATGCAACCCGGCTCCTTGATTAGAATCAAAGCCCCTCGACAGTTTGGCAAAACCTCCCTTGCAGCCAAAGCCATCAGCCATGCTTCCGAGCACGCCTTCCGAACCGCCGTCCTGAGCCTCCAGATGGCCGATCGGCAAATTTTTAGTGAATTGGATCGCTTTCTGCAATGGTTTTGTGCGGCCTTGAGTCGTTGTTTGGGTGTCCCGAATCGCTTAGATGCATTTTGGAATCCCCTGTTTGGAAGTAGCTATAGCTGTGACGACTACTTTGAAAATTATCTGCTAGCCGGATCTGAGCAGCCCCTATTAATTGTCTTGGATGAAATTAATGTGCTGTTTCCATACCCAGAGATCGCAACGGATTTTTTTGCGCTGGTACGGGCTTGGTATGAACGATCGCGCCATAATCCCACCCACAACCAAGCTTGGCAAAAATTGCGGTTTATCTTGATCTACTCCACCGAGATTTTTCTAACTCTGAACGTGCACCAATCCCCCTTCAATGTCGGGGTGATGATTGACCTGCCTGAATTTACTTTGCCCCAGGTGCAAACCCTAGTTCTGCGCTACGGAATTACTGCGGTCGAGTCCTGTGCGCTAGAACTTGTTGAGCTTTTGGGCGGTCATCCCTTTTTAACACAATTGGCTTTATTTCATTTAGGAACCGGTAAGCTGAGTTTGGAAGATTTGCTGCGTACTGCGATCGCGCCGGACAGCATTTTCCAGAGCCACTTCAATCAGCAGTTACATTATCTAGAAAGTATGGCGGATTTGAAAGAGGCGATGCGCCAAGTGGTTTTGACACCTAACGGGGTTGAACTGTATCCCACGATCGCCAGTAAATTATACGGAGTGGGCTTAATTCGTTTCCAGGAACAGCGATCGATCCCTTTCTGCCAACTCTATCAGCGGTTTTTTGAAAAAATACTGAGTTACTAAAAATGCTCAGTGACTAGAAATACTCAGTAACTAGAAATACTCAGTAACTAGAAATACTCAGTGACTAGAAATACTCAGTGACTAGAAATACTCAGTGACTGAAGCATTAAGTTGCCAAAGGGTTGAAGCAATAGCCCTCACTCATCTGGATTTTAGGCAGTCAATTTGCTCAGTCAATTTGCTCAGTCAATTTGCTCAGTCAATTTGCTCAGTCAATTTGCTCAGTCAATTTGCTCAGTCAATTTGCTCAGTCAATTTGCTCAGTCAATTTGCTCAGTCAATTTGCTCAGTCAATTGGTGTAGTTCATTTGTTTGATACTGGATCAACCAAGGCGAAGACGGAACAGCTTCGCCCGATCGGGCTGCCCACAGAATTCCCGATCGGCCTGCCCGCAGAATTACTGAATGTTCGCCCTGCCTTCCAACGATTGGAAACTTTCTAACAGTTGGATAGATACCGGCATCGGTGGGTTGGGTACTTTAGGAGTAGTTGAAAATTTCTGTAGTTTCTCTCTCGATGGGTGATGGACATTCGTTATGGACATCAGGGTTTATGCATCTTCCAGTCTTTGTAACTGGTAATCAATTCAAATGATCGCCCCAGGGAAACGTCATGATTTATGTCCTCCAACATTTGGTTGTTCGCGCCCTTCTCGGCGTATCCAGTTTCTATGAATGAGCCGAATTTGCATCTACCTGAACCGATTGCTGCTGCTGCTACGATCGAGTCAGAGGTTGAAGCCTTATCTCTCAACGAGATTGCTGATCTTTCCATTATTGAGTTGCCGTTCGATCCCGATCGTCCCAAGATTCGAGAGGAATCGTCCCTCGTTTCTGCGCGGCACAGTTTTGCTTCATTTTTGGATCCTTTAACAGCCGATCGCTTTCGCGAAGTGGTTCATGATGTGGAACAGAAATTGCGCATCGTCAATCAAACCCTATCTTTGTTGGATATGCAGGGGTTTGACTCCATTCTGGAGGAAATGCTAACGTCCATTACCCAAAAAACTGGGGAACTGCTGAATGCCGATCGCACAACCATCTATCTATTAGATGAAGCCAAAAATGAACTCTACACCACCCTCGTTTCCAGTGCGGATGGACGGAATCGAGAAATTCGGTTTCCTGCGAATCAGGGCATTGCCGGAGAAGTGGCAACCAGTAAGCGATCGGTGAATATTCCCTTCGATGTGTTTGATGATCCCCGATCGCACCAAGCCAAGTTGCAGTACAAGCAGACGGGCTATCGCACCTATACGATGTTGACCTTGCCCCTGCTGAACGAAGTGGGCAATTTGGTGGCCGTGGTGCAGTTAATCAATAAATTGCAACCGTCTTCCATGGCGTCTGCGTCTTTATCCTTAGAGCAGCGTATTGATCTCCGGGGATTCACCGATGCAGATGAACAACTGTTTGAGGAATTTGCTCCTTGCATTCGGCTGATTTTGGAATCCTCGCGATCGTTCTACATTGCGGCACAAAAACAGCGGGCTGCCCATTCGTTAATGATGGCCACCCATTCCCTGGGGCAAAGTCGCTTAGATCTGGATGAAACCCTCAACCGGGTCATGCATGAAGCCCAGCATCTAATGCACGCCGATCGCAGTACCCTGTGGTTGATCGATCGGGATACGGAGGAAATTTGGACGCGCATTCCCCTAGCGGATGGGACTCAAAAAGAAGTGCGGATTCCCATTGGCACAGGCTTTGCAGGACAAGTGGCCGCCACGGGGGAAACGATTAATATTCCCTTTGATTTGTATGATCATGTAGGGGCAGAGACGGCTAAACAAACCGATCAGGCGACGGGATATCGCACCTGTAGTCTGCTCTGTATGCCAGTGCGGAATGCCGATGGCAATCTAATTGGGGTGACGCAACTAGTCAACAAACGCAAACAAGGGGACTATGCACCCTATGACCCTAAAACTTGGCCCCAGGCTCCGGAATGTTGGCGCGCCAGCTTTCATCAGAGCGATCAGGATTTTATGCAGACGTTCAATATCCAAGCAGGGGTAGCGCTGCAAAATGCGCAGTTGTTTGAAACCGTCAAACAACAGGCTCAACTGCAACGGGATATTTTGCGATCGCTGTCCAATGGGGTGATCTCCGCCGATCGGGAAGGCAAGATTATTGCCGCCAACGAAAGTGCAAAACGTCTTTTAGGATTCAATGAGCGAGCTGCGCTGGAAGGCCAAAACATTACCGATTTGCTGCATATTGAACGGGGGAATTTCCATCGTTGGTTCCATGCTGCCTCCAATCCCAGCATTCCCAAGGAGCGTCAACAGTATTATCCCGATCAAACCCTGATGCCCTTATCCGGGAGTGAATACCGTAGTGTTAATTTAGCCATTAATACGATCGCTTCCCCCGACGATCCCAATTACGTGCGGGGAGTGTTGGTGGTCATGGATGATATTAGTGATGCAAAACGGCTGAAAAGCACGATGTATCGCTACATGACCCAGGAACTGGCAGAGCAGATTCTGGATAATCCGGATGCCGCCAAGATGGGGGGCGATCGCAAGGAAGTATCCGTGCTGTTTTCCGATATTCGCAGCTATACCACCTTGACCGAAAGCCTGACGGCGGAGGAAGTGGTGGAAATGCTGAATGAATATTTTGAAGTGATGGTGGAAGCCGTATTTGTCCATAAGGGAATTTTGGATAAATACATCGGTGATGCCATCATGGCGGTATTCGGTTCGCCGTTGCCTTTGTTAGAACACCAATGGATGGCTGTACAAACAGCGATCGAAATGCGGCAGCGATTGGTGGAATTTAACCAAAGGCGGGCGGGTCGAAATCAACCGGAGATTCGCATTGGGATTGGCATCAACTCGGATACGGTGATTAGTGGCAATATTGGTTCGAGTAAGCGCATGGAGTTTACGGCGATCGGGGATGGGGTCAACCTGGGCTCCCGGTTGGAAAGCACCAGTAAGCTCTATGGCACCGACATTGTGATTAGCGAAAGCACTTACCGTCCCTGCGCCGATCGCATTTGGGCACGGGAGTTAGACTTTATTCGGGTCAAAGGGAAGAGTCACCCTGTGGCGATCTATGAATTGATTGGCTTAGCTTCCGATCCGATTTCCGATCAACAGCACCGGGTGATTGATCATTACCACCGGGCGCGGGCGTTTTATCTACAACGCAAGTTTGCCCAGGCGATCGGGCAATTTGCGGCGGTGCTGGAACTCGATCGGTTTGACCAAGCAGCGGCTTTGCACATTGAACGCTGTCGCCATTGGCTCACCAATCCGCCCCCGGATGATTGGAGCGGGGCTTGGATTCTTACGGAAAAATAATCCCCAATGAATACTTTCAGGGATGACGGGGGCGTTGAGTCCCCTGCCCTGGCCAGTCAACTCATAGGGGTTCACTACAACGTTGCTGGCGTTTCATCCCGCGTTATTTTTTCAACGCCCAATCGTAGGAGCGACAGGACCAGAATCAGTAAAAAGATCACCAGCCCGATCGTACAACCATAGCTAATATTCAACTGCTGAAACGCTTGGTTATACACATACAACACCACCGTAGAAGACGCATTATTTGGCCCCCCATTGGTCATGATGAAGACTTCTTCAAACACTTTGGTGGCGGAAATCGCAGAAATCACCGACACCAGCAGCAAATAAGGACGCATTAACGGCAGTGTGATATCCCAGTGCTTGCGCCAACCGTCGGAACCATCGATCGCGGCTGCTTCATACAGATCCGCAGGAATCGCTTGGAGCCCTGCCAGATAGATCACCATGTAGTAGCCCAGCCCTTTCCACACCGTCACCGCCATGACACTCCAGAGGGCTTGGTGGGCATCCGTCAGCCAGCCGATCGCCGGAATTCCCAGGGCTTGTAAGGCTTGGTTCAGTAGCCCATTGCTGGAATACAGCCACTTCCAGGCAATCCCCGCCACCACCATCGAAATCACCACCGGTGTGTAGTAGGCCACCCGAAACCACTGTACGCCGCGTAATTTCTGATTGACTAAAATCGCCAGCCCCAGCGGCAGCGTCACCAACAACGGCACCACCCCCATTAAGTAGAGCAGGGTATTGCGCAGCGATCGCCAAAAAATTTCATCCCGGAGCAAGCGCTGAAAATTCTTCAGGCCCACCCACTGGGGATCACCGATCAGATCGTACTGCGTAAAACTGTAGTACAGGGCTTGCAGAGCGGGATAAAACACTGTCAGCCCCAGCATGGTCAGTGCCGGGAGCAAAAACAAATAAGGCGTCAGCCCCTTGAGGAGGTAACGCCCGCGATCGCGTTGGACATCGCTTTTCACAAAAGTCATTGATTCAAAAAAGTGCCGCAGAAGGATTAATCCTCATCCACTTCTACCACCCGCTTGATGGCACGCCGAGGGGGCAACACCTGAACCCGACGCCGAGACGAAGTCGCCGCCGTGGGGGCAGAGGGAGGCAGATAGAGAGGATAGTCATCGTGAACCACCTCAATTGTACGGGGCCGGTTCTGCCGGGACAAGAGCGTAAACATGCCAACTAGGGCGATCCCGCCCCCAAAGGTCAGCATCATGCCCCCCAAGGCCCAAGGTAATCCCGAAATAACCGAAGTCGTTGCTTGATCGGCGGCGCTGGGAGACGGCATCGGCTGGGGCACCGGAGCAGTGGCCACGGGTTGCGGGGGTTGAATGGAGGCCGTTTTGAGTTGGGCGGTAAGGGTATCAATCACCGCCTGTTGGCTGCGGAGTTGGGCTTGCTGCTGCTCAACCTGGGCCTTGAGGCTCTCCAGCTTAATATCCCACTTGGCTTTTTCATAGTCACTATCGCCACCGCGCCCCACGGTTGCATTGGTGGAGGCTGGATTTGTCACGGGGGGCAAGGGGAGTGGGCTGTTACCAGGAGTGATCCCATTATTGCCGAGGGACATTTGGGGAAATTGGGGGATTTGGGGAGAAGACAGGTTGGGTGCCCCGATCGTAATTCCGCCCCGCATCACAATTAACGCGGCTAAACCGGCTAGCGCTGCTCCTCCTAGGAAGGATGTTGTATCACTCATTGCCTTTGCTCTACCTCTGGATTGAATGGGTTGTGCGATCGCTCAATACGCCAAAACCTAGACTTTGCAGCCACTTCACCAGTTAAAACGAGTGCAAGTTAAAACCAGTGCCAATTAAAACGAGTGCAAGTTAAAACGAGTTAAATTGACGAGTTTTAAACGATGGGCCTTCTCTAAATCATGGACTTTGACCAAAAATGTGACGCAATCCAGGCAAACTTCAAGTCAGCCACCGCATTATAGTGCAGAGTCTGAAAAAGAAAACACTCGAACCATATGATAGCCGCAGTTTTAAATTTGGCACCCCTCAATGGGAAATAAAAATGGGAAATAAAGTGAAATTTTTCGAGGGGGAAACTTTGCGGCGTGCAACTTTGCGGCGTGCAACTTTGCGGCGATCGGCTCCAGCCTTACGCGCTGCGGTACTGGCAAAGCATCACCCCGAACCATTGCTGGGCATCCATCCAAGTTTCGAGGGCGACGAGGCCCTTGGTGGCTAGCTGCTGCGTCAGGGGGGTGAGGTTAAATTTGCGGGAAATTTCGCTCAGGATGGTTTCGCCAGCGCTGAACGCGATCGTCAGATCCAGGCTCCGTAAGGTCACGGTTTGATCGACCAAGCTTTCCAGGTGCATTTCGATCTGGTGCAGGTTGGGGTTGTAGATCGCACGGTGCCGGAATTGGCTGAGGTCGAAGTTCCCGTCAAAGCGGCGATTCAGGTGGCGCAGCATATTGAGGTTAAATTCTGCGGTGACGCCCTGCCGATCGTTATAGGCCGCTTCCAGAATGGAGATCGGTTTTTGTAGATCCACGCCGAGTAGGAAAAAGTCACCGGGAACCAGGGCTTGGGTGACGCGATCGAGGAAGTGATCACAGTCCTGGGGATTTAAGTTTCCCAAGGTGCTGCCGATGAAACAAATCATGCGCTGGGGCAGGGGATTGGGCGGCAGTTGTTGCAACGCCAATTCGTAGGTGCCGACGAGTCCTTGAATGTGCAGGGTAGAATAGTCTTGGATCAAAGCTTGGGCGCTGAGTTCTAGAATGCTGGCACTGACATCGATCGGGCAATAGATGAGGGGCAGTTGGGCTTGTTCGTAGGCATCCAACAGCAACCGTGTTTTGGTGGAACTGCCGCTGCCCAGTTCAACAATTTCGCAGGCTCCGGTTTTGGCCGCGATCGCATCCGCACAGGTTTTAAAAATGGTGGTTTCCGTACGGGTTAAGTAATATTCTGGTAGATCGCAAATTTGCTCAAAGAGTTGTGACCCTTGCTCATCGTAAAAATAGCGGGGGGGTAAGGTCTTTGGCGTTTGGGTCAGCCCTTGGATCACGTCTTGCCCTTCGGCCTCCGTGGGTTGCACTGCACAAATGAGATGGTGAATCTGAATACGATCGCCCAGCGTGAAATCGAATGCACGATCGGGGGCTAGCGTCCCGAATGCTGTTGTTCCTGGTTCTGCCCCATGGTTTGTCGGTGCGTAATTTGGGTGATGGTGTTCCGATTGGGAATGGGGTGTTTGATTCGTGGAAACAGCAGTCATGGTCTTTTTACCTCATGCATCATCCGTTCATGTCCGCCCATTCTCGCACAAATGTTCTAATCCTTGCCTGAAAGGAATCTGAGCCAGGGCTGAGAATTGAACCGGATGACCCAGGATTGTCGATCGGTTAAATGACCGTTAACGTTAGGGATTGGAGCAGTAAGTTGTGGCAGTAATTGGGGCAAGCGATCGATCGCGCCAAATTAGCGATCGCGCACACAACGGAAGCCTGCAAAGATTTCCCGTACCCAAGGGTGGTACCAATTGCGGAAGGAATTGCGCATGGCCCAGGGGCGGGTGGCCCAACTGCCGCCTTTGAGTACCCGGTGGGCTTGGTCGAAGTAGGCTTGGGAATAGCCGCGATAGGGGAACGGCTCAAACCCGCCATAGCCATCGAACCAGGAACTCGTCCATTCCCACACATTCCCCAGTAAGTCAACACAGCCCCCAGCGCTCTGGGATGCCTGGAATTGGTTAACTGGCGTGGTGTTAGCAAAGTGGTGGCTGTGGTTGGCCCGATCGCCCGTTGGCCAAGCTTCCCCCCAGGGAAACGATCGACTGACTCCCTTAACCCCATCCCAATTGGCGGCTTTTTCCCATTCCGCTTCCGTGGGCAGGCGTTGACCCGTAAATCGGGCATAGGCATCGGCTTCGTACCAACTGACCCCGCAGACGGGATGGCAGTCGTAGGCCGGATTGTCTACCCAGTAACGGGGTTGGGCGATCGGGGCTGTTTGGGCTTGCGTTTGCAACCATTGCCAGCCGTCGGGATGCCAGAACTCCGATCGTTGGTATCCACCGGATTCGATAAATGCGCGGTATTGCCCTTGGGTGACGGGATAGGCGTCAATGCTGTAATCCGGCAGATCAACCCAATGGCGGGGCGATTCGTTGTCGATCACTTGGGGGCCATCGAGTCCCATGGCAAATGGGCCTGCGGGAATTGTTACCTGCTTAGGGAATAGGTTGGATGCTGCTGTCAGCGGTGGGCGCGATCGAAATCCTTGGCCCTGGAGAGCGAGAATAATGGCGATCGTTTCGCAATGTTGGCTTTCATGTTGCAGCAGGAAATGCCAGAGACGAGCCTGTTCCGTAACCGGGGCTTGGTCGAGATAGGCAAAGACCCGATCGCGAATGGTTTGCAGGTAGGCCAAAATGTCGGGTAAGTCCGGTAAATGGACGCGATCGCGCTTGGGTAAACCATCCTGGGCATAGAGTCGCCGTAATTCTGGCCAGGGTCGCGGTTGTTGCGCCAGCTGTTCCAAAATCCACAGGGCTTCAGTGTAGCCAATGTGACCCAAGTGCCACCCGATCGGGCTAAAGTCTGGGTGGGCATAGCAACATAGCGTTTCCCGATCGATGGCCTCAAACAGTTGCAACGTCAGCGATCGGCATTGTTCCATGGATTGCCGGAACCATTGTCGCAGGGATTCCGGAGTGACCCCTGCTTCGGTGGAAAATCCCAATGGTGGTTTACAGGAGATTGAGGGATGCGGTAGCCATCGATCGATCATGGTTAATGGTTAATACACTCAATTCATCTAAAGCTTGCCAATCCCCTGCATGGCAAGGTTCTGAAGCAATCAAAGTTGCCTTTTTTTCCTGGAGCCAATAGAGGGTGGGCACGATCGCCCGACTGGCATAGCGAGAGGCCACCATTTGTTGACCATCGCTGATGATGATATTGGCAGAAAAATGGGTGTTGTGATCCTGGCTCAATTGCACCAGTTCTTTCAATGTATGGGTTAATGCATCCGTTAGATTAGCGCTGACTGAGAATGCATCGAGAAATAGCGCAAAAATATGTTCGGAATCGGTGAGGCCGTGGATGGATTGGTAGGCCCGATCGGAGAGGCGATCTCGGATAGGGCGATAGAGGGTTTGGCGAAATTGCTCGATGTAGCCGTTGTGAACGAAGAGAAGATTGCCGGATTGGAAGGGCTGGCAGTTGCTGAGATCCACCGCAAGGCCGGGGGTGGCGCTGCGGACATTGGCAAGAATGCAGCCCGATTCCACATAGCGGCTGAGGTTCGCTAAATTCAAGTCGCTCCAAATGGGCTGGATGCTGCGATAGGTGTAGGGTTCGGCAGCTTTGGTTGCATGGTACCACCCGACTCCAAACCCATCGGCATTGAGTAAACCAGCGGTCATTTCCTTGGGTTGGTAACTCTGCACCATCAAGGAGTGGTCGGGTTCGAGCAGGAGTTGATCCAGTTGGACAGGTTCGCCTAGGTAACCCAGAATTCGGCACATAGGGGCACAGGGAACGGTGGAAGTGTAAGGGATTGTTTCCCATCTTGACACAGGTTCCAGCAAGTTGCCGATCGTTTTTGCCCTTGTTCCTAATGCCGTGTTCTGGAAGATGGCGGGGTTGCCAAGCTCTATGCCCGATCCCTTCCTTGGCCCACACAAATTTCCCATTCCCGCTAGCCACCCTGATAGAATAGCCCTGCGCTCCACCTTTTTGGGTGTTACGTAGTTCATAGCACGATCGGCGGCTGGTCAGTGATCGAGGGCGGATACGTTTTGTTATGGGGAAATCCATCCTACGTTGAGAGGGGTCGTGATTTTCAAATTTCCGATTAGTTGAAATTCATCACAATTGATTTGTTTGGCAATTTTGTGAATTGATTCAAATCAAAAACAATAAGACTAAATTCTGAATCATTAGTCCCAGTCATTCACCATTATTAGAATTGTCTATTTGTCGTTGTTCTTAACGTTCGCTAAAATGATGACTTATGAGTTGATTTATTGATATTTTACATCCCCATGCCTTCTGTCGCACTTTCTGCCTTCCTTGAAGCGGCCCGATCGGGTCAACACCTCCTCAGCTTCCCCACGGATACCGTTCCAGCCCTCGCTGCCAAACCCGAAGCAGCCCCCTTGATCTACCAAGCCAAGGAACGTAGTTTTGACAAACCCTTGATCCTCATGGCTGGGGACATGGATGATCTCTGGCCCTATCTGCTAGGCTCCGAGACCGATCGCGCCACCTGGCAGCAAACCATGGAGCACTACTTCCCCGGTGCCCTTACCCTGGTGCTACCCGCCAGCGATCGCGTGCCTCCGCAGATGAATCCCCGCAGCCCTGGCACGATCGGCGTCCGAGTGCCCGATAATACCGTCGCCCGATCGATTCTGCGTCAAACTGGTCCCCTGGCGACCACCAGCGTGAATAAATCCGGTCAACCGGCCCTGCTGGATCTCACCACGATCGCCCAGGAATTCCCCGAGGTGTTTCTGCCTTCCCCAGACGCACTCGCTGAACTGCAAGCCACCCCCGCCGATCTGACGGCTTCCGGCATTCCCTCCACGGTCATCCGCTGGACAGGCACCACCTGGGAAGTCCTGCGCCAAGGTGCGATCGTAGTTCCCATCCAGTCCTAACTTCCAGCGTTTGCTTCCCATCGGATCGGGAATCCCGCATTCCTCTACGCCCCCAAACTCCCCTCCCTCGCTACAATAGAGAACAGTTCAACGATCGCGAGAGAGACGCCATGATTCCAACCGTAATTGAACAATCCGGTCGCGGGGAACGCGCCTTTGACATTTACTCGCGTCTGTTGCGCGAACGTATTGTTTTTCTGGGTTCCGCTGTAGATGCGGAGGTTGCCAACCTGATTGTGGCGCAACTGCTGTTCCTAGAGTCTGAGGATCCTGAAAAAGATATCTACCTCTACATCAACTCCCCCGGTGGCTCTGTATCCGCTGGGATGGGCATTTACGACACCATTAAACAACTGCGCCCGGACGTTTGCACCATCTGCGTCGGCTTTGCAGCCAGTATGGGAGCTTTCCTCCTCAGCGCCGGAACCCATGGGAAACGCATGAGCTTGCCCCACTCTCGCATCATGATCCACCAGCCCCTCGGCGGTGCCCAAGGTCAAGCGACGGATATTGAAATCCAAGCCAAGGAAATCCTTTACATCAAGTCCCGCCTCAACGAACTCCTGGCGGGTCATACTGGCCAGCCCCTGTCCAAGATCCAAGAAGACACCGAGCGCGACTTTTTCATGTCCGCTGAGGAAGCAAAGGAATACGGACTAATTGACCAAGTGATTCGTCGGCAACCCTCTGCGTCCCAACCGACGCTGGTTCAGTAGGGCTTTCCCGATCGCCTAACGATCTCCAAAACGAGTTCTAAGTCAGTTCTAAATCCCCACCCCAGGTTGACTCCTAGGCGTGGGGATTTTGCTGTGCGGATCGATCGCGTTGTACGGGTGCCCGATGATACATCAACTAATTTATAAACTACGGATTGACATGGCCACTGGTTGACTCGTAGTCTGGTTTGTCAGAGCGGTTGCATGGACATCCTTCTTTCGTAAGACGGTTTGGCATGAAGCATGGAGCCGCTGGGATCCTGAAAATTTAGGGCACTACCCTTTGTTGTACCACCAACTCCGGGTAGCTATTCCCCCTCGCTGGAGAAGCAGCAAGGAGGCTTGATGAGGATTTTAACATCTGACCGAGCCACTCTTGTTTGTGATGTCAAACGGGGTGGCTCTAAATTTTTGGGCTTTCTTCCAACATGCAACAGGAGAAGCGCAAAATGTCTCAAGGTTCTAGCGACGATCGCGATCGCTCGATCGAACGGTTTCGTCCATACTTTCGGTTACAGCTTTTCGGGACAAAGGAAACGGTACAGTCCATCATCAACCAATTGCATTCGATTGGGTTTGTGGATAGGGTTTACTGGGGGAAACCCATGCCTGTTCCTGGGATAGAGGGTGAATGGGTCAGCGTTCTGCAACGCCATTGGTAAAAACGCCATTGGTAAAAACGCCATTGGTAAAAACGCCGTCGGCAAAAACGCCGTTGGTAAAGCGGATGCAACCCGCTACGGCCTAGGCCATAGTTGGTTTCTGGGTCTGTAGCGGGTTACTAGGTCTGTAGCAAATTACAGTCATCTTTTAGATCAACCGCCGATAGCGTTTACTTAAGCATTGCTGAATTAATTGCTATTTGTATCCGACACTAATGGTAATTTCCTCGATCTCCCCTTCCTCAATTCTCATTCAATATTCTTCATTCTCAATTCTCTCGCATAGCAATTTCAAAACTGCCCTGCGATCGCTGCATAAATCGCCCAACTCCGTCGTGGAACGATCTGGCTGTGAGGCATCGTCTATTTGACCTGCCCCTTAGCCAACGTTTTTGTTTTAGGTAATAACCAAAATAATTGCAATTATAATTAGTCTTAACGCTGGTGATACTCTAGAAATTAATAACGGGAGTATTCAGATTTACGGTGCATTACCCACCGCCCGCATCTTTAATCTCCCACATCTTTAATCTTTAGTGGACTCGGTAACCACATTATCTATCACACATTATCAAAGGTAGCTCCGCGATCGACTGCGGTGGACCCAAGTGTTTGGACAAGATCTAATGAAAGTTAAGCTCTAAGTGTAACGTGAGCTCAGCTAGCTCATAGATCAAAAGAGATCGATCTAACCAATGCTTCAGTTAATCAAACTCATTGT
>NZ_JACJRC010000054.1 GCF_014697025.1 Alkalinema sp. FACHB-956
GGCGACAGTCTTTACACAGATAATTTTGTTTACCTCTTTGTTTACCGTTCTTACTGATACTAGTGGAGCCACATTCGGGACATTGCATCGGTTTTATCCTCTTTTCATATCCCTATTATGCAACGCCGAAAATCCCAGCGGACAATTTGCAGCTTTTCGCAAAACTGCTTTGAAGTCCCCATCTGAACTTAAATCCTATCGCCAGAATGTTCGGACGAAGGTGCATGAAGCTTTAGCGAGGTGGAGAGCATGACAAAATTCAATCCCAATTCACTCGCCTCAAAACTACCTAGATTCTTTGGAAGTCAGTGACAATGAATGATGATTTTGATTTCTTAGATGAGGATTTTGGGTTTGGTGAAGCAGCCGATCGTACCCTCTCATCCAATCGTGAACTCCTAACGCTCAAACTCCTGCGAGAAGCGATTCAAACACAAAATCCGAACGATCCTGTCATGCAGGATTTTGCCGAGTATGTGTTGCCTAACTTGCTACGAGTCGCGATCGGCGTTACTGCAAAGGGCGGTAAATTCTTCGATGAACTCGATCGGCAAGCTGATGCGGCAGGCAAAGAACGAGTCCGACGGGATAATGCCGCTGACCAATCATTGAACACCCATTTGCTGAATGGGTTATTTCCAGCAAATTTCATTGAAAGGCAACTCTCAAAGCTGAATACTACGGTTAAGCGTGTTGTTCAGGAACTGCAACGACGGCTTGTGATTGCAGCTTTCATTCTGCATGATTTTGAGAAATTCCCCGATGTGCCTCAAGACTGCCGCAAACTCCCGATCTCAGCCCATCGCCAAATCATTGCCGAAAAAGTAGAACAACTTGGCCTCGATCGCTTCATTTGTCCTAATGATTCCCAAGCCTACCAAGATTACATCGATGATCTGTTATGCATGGCCTATAACGCACAACGGCGATGGGATACAAACTGGAACTTCTCAGAATATGGCCTCAACCCAACCCTAAACGATCGGACATTACGTGCCCTTTCTGATTTAACCTGTCTTGCAGATTCCCTCGCTTCCATCATTAAGCATCCCTACGATGCTGAAAGCCGCAAATTTAAGGAGCTACTCCATAACCTTAGTGATGGCCTAGTTCGTCTGACTTACCACAGCATTGCGGAAAACAGAGGGGTATTAACTAATGTTGTAAATAACGCTCTCATCGAAGCCCACAAAAGCCTCAATACGGACGAGTGTAACTACTATGAGCCGCTACTGTACTTACCAACGGGGGTGATCTATCTAGCTCATCGTGATGCGCCACCAGTGAGGCGGGAGGGGTTGAGCGATCGGGTCGTTCAGAGCATCAAAGAACTGTGTGCAGGCCAACTTCAGCAGCGACAAACAGGATTTGGGCGCGATGGTAAAGGCATGAAATATGCTGATTACTATAGTTTATTTTTTGATGATATTGCCCTCATGCGCGTTGCCCTAGATGCAACATTGCGTATTCTCAGGACTGGGAAAAACTCAGTTGCAGCGAGTCGTAGTGAAAATCTAGTTAAGTTCCAAACTCAAGGTATCTTATCGTCAGATTACGATTTTAAGTTTAGCGATGACATTCGGATTGACCAAATTGCCGAGTTTGGCGACGTCATTAGTCGGAAGATTTGGGGCGATCGCTTAGACAAAATCGAAGCAGCGCGTAAGAAAAATAAAAAGCTCCCCGTACCGCCCGATCTTGAACTCATCCACAAAGTTGCAGAATTTTGGGATCTGTCGAATCACCTGCCACAAATCCGTGAGATTCAGCAAATTAACGAATCCCTCAAGGCTCTCAAACTAAAAGGGAATACAGGCGGCGTTCCCTACGAATGGTACTATCTGGCGGCTCAATACCTAGAGAAAAATCCTGGCATTGAAAGTGTACGAGAGACTTGTGAGCAGGTGATTAGCAATCTTGCTAGCTTGATTCAACCCGTCGTGGCGCAATATACTATTTCAGATGGTTGGGATGACTTACGGCAGTGGTGCGATCGGGTCATTATGCTACCAAGCGATCACCCAACCGGAACAGATGCCGTCAATATTTTTCTCGAAGAACTGAATCATTACAACAACGCCAAAAAGCCCGGAAGAGGTCGGCAGCTTGTCTGTTCCATCTCCCACTCAGCCTATACTGTGACTGAACAAATGGAATCGGCAGTATTGTTTACACCACAGGTGTACACGAATAAACAAATGCTGGGAGGCTCCAACGCGAAACGTAATATTTCCAGCATTGCTGGGATTGAAATGATGCTGCGGCAAATTTTGATGAATCAGACCCAAGCCGTGGGCAAACGCTTTGAGGATGGCAAATATCGCTATCTGTACTTCTATCCCACCTACTACTTCACGCCAGAAACCAATAAGTTTCTACAGAAAGCCTACAGCAGCATTGTCCAAACTCGTTTTGATACCAGTGTGCGCAACCACTTTATCAATCGTGATTTGGATGCTGATTTCAGTCGCGATCGGTATCAAGCCATTGATGCATTTTTGATAGATGATGACTTAGAATGGAAGAAACAACTGGATGAAAAAGATCCTGAATTTAAGCGCGATCGGACATTCAAACTGGCATATCCTGATGATAAGCCTCTGACTTTTTACTTTATGGCACTGCCCCCCGGCAAAGACCCAACGGATACTGAATCCTGGGTGATGCCTGCCTGGTTAGCTTTAGCCTTTCCGCTCATCCTGGATGTCAAAACCGTCGTTTCTGAATCTCCCATTCCCCCCTTTAACGATGGAGCCGAATTTGAGGAGAGCGTATTTCTAGATAGCGCACCCCAGGCAATTAGAGTCTTACTAGGGAACGATCGATTTCGCCTTGACCACATCCTAGAAGGCTGGACGACCCCTGACGGCACCAATCGGGCTTCTCCGCTCAATGCATTAACTGCGGCCTATGCCATTCACTTAGATGTCAATGCAAAGCAGGGTAAGAATGGTTATGATGCCAACTGGGGCAAGTTGACCGAATTAGCGAAAGATCTAGAAACCAGTGCGCTCTATGTCTTCACATATTTAGCCAAATGGGCTAGAAATCAGAAAGATGAGATTGGTAGTTCTAACAAGCGTAGGCTCTATGCCTATACTTTCTACCCCTGTTTTGATCCCCATGTAGAATTTCAGTCTGAACTGAACCAATTTACTATCAAAAATCCTCGCTATTCACCCATGAATCATCCTCAGAACCTCACCGCACTTTATCGCAAGTTCTATCGAGCCAATAAACAATTCAATCCCAAGGCCAATGCAGTTTTAAAGCCCCTTGATTTAGCGGCTGATACTTTGTTGAAAGCGGATGCCAGCGTTTTTCATGGTGAAACGCTAATTGCAACCGTAGCAGCTGAAATCTTTAAGCTCATGGATCGAGTTCACGCTTCTACCGCAGAAGGTCGATGGATACTCAAGAATCGTGAGGAGGAGAGACAAGCGGTTCTTGAATTTGCAACGTACTTTGTGGTTGATGTCTTTGAAAAGTCTTTCGCGGGTGATCGAGCACGCCTAGCAGGACGACAATTGAATTTACTGCGGGATACCTGCGAATTTCTCTATCGACTGGAAGATGATAAGGAAAATGCTCAGAAAAAACAGAAAGCTGACGAAGAGGACACTGAGATGGTAGAGGCAACTTCATGAATAACATCCTGCAGCCCAATGTATCCTACACATTTAGTAAAATCTTTGAACTCAAGATTGAGCCAGATGACCTCGCGGCTGACTTGGGCTATGGATTTTGCCGATCTCGTCTCCAATTGCCCCAATATGCTGGCGACTTACCCACCCTAGAGGATTTGCGAACTCGCTTAGAGTCTGTCATGCCCTATGTAAGCCTAACCAATGAAACTTCCCGTCGAGAAGTTTTAGTGTCCCAGGTCGTGTTGGAAGTGGTTCGTCAAACGAAGGCAGAACTCAAGATTGAGTATCCGATCAAAGTGACTGAACAACTTCAAGGGATTTTGGATTACTTGCTCAAATCTCAAACAGAGCTTTTAGTCATTGAAGCTAAACGCGAAGATTTAGACTACGGATTTACACAACTGGTGGCAGAAATGATTGCTCTTGATCAATGGGATCGATCCCCGAATCAGCCAGTTTTGCTGGGTTCTGTGACGACAGGCCAAATCTGGAAATTTGGTGTGCTCGATCGTGCGACCAAGCAGATTCAACAGGGTCTCGACCTTTATCGGGTTCCGGAGGATTTGGAAATGGTGCTACGGATCCTAATCCATCCTCTCGCAGCATAATTAGTATTCAAGATTCAACTCGGAGAAGTTCATCATGACATTTCTAAAATCGATCGATGTAGCGAAGTTTTTCCATGCAGAAATTCCCTATAAACCCATGGGTAAATACGCTCACTTTGTGACTATTCGGATTACTGAATCCTATCCCCTCTTTCAGACCGATGGTGAACTCAACAAAGCGAGAGTCAGTGCTGGGATTGTGGATAAAACACCCATTAGCCGACTTTCGATGTTTAAACGGAAACAATCTACCCCTGAACGACTTGTGGGTCGGGAACTCTTGCGTACTTATGGTTTAGTCAAACCGGAAGAGTGTGAATATAACGTTGAGTTTGGGATGAATAACCCGGATTGCATTATTTATGGCTTTGCGATCGGGGACTCGGGCTCTGAGAAGTCCAAAGTGGTGGTTGATACCGCATTTTCCATTACTCCCTTTGATGAAACCCATGAAACATTTACGCTGAATGCTCCGTTTGAAAATGGCACCATGAGCGAGAAGGGCACGGTCACCAGTCGAATTAATCAACAGGATCACATCAAACCGCAGGTGTATTTCCCCAGCATTGTGACGCTGAAAGACCCCACAGAAGCGAGTTTTCTCTACGTGTTCAACAATATTCTACGAACCCGTCACTATGGTGCACAGACCACGCGCACTGGCCGAGTTCGCAATGAACTAATCGGAGTCATTTTTGCGGATGGCGAGATTGTTAGTAACCTGCGCTGGACACAAGCGATTTACGATGCGATGAAGGCTGCTGGTTACATGGGTGGTACCGATCCCTTAAATGAAGAGAATGTGTTATCCACAGCCATCAGTACGATTCAAGACTTAATGGCAGAGGAGTTTATTGTGCATACGGATCTACTGGGGCCAGATTTTCAACCTGTTTTATCAGAGGTCAAGACTCTTCTAGGGAAGGAATCCACCCTGAAGCAAGTTTTAACCCAAGCCGATCAAGAGGCTAAGGCATACTTCAAAGCCTATATCGAGAGACCGAAGAAAGCGGCTGCGAGGGGATAATCAGTATGACGCATATCTATCGCTGCACGATCGAATTGCATGATAGCCTCTACTACGCGACCCGCGAGATTGGGCGACTGTATGAGACAGAGCCAGTGTTGCATAACTATGCGTTGTGCTATGCATTGGGATTGGTGGATAGCGATCGCTATTCCACCCGTGTCTCCGAGGAGCATGGGTACCGTTACTTCTGTCCGGAGCAGGTGCCAAAGTATGAAGCCCATCTGATGCCACTCAATCAGCAAGGCATCTATGTAACACCTGCTCGGGCGGTTAACCATGCAGCCGTTCTCCATACGTGGAAGTATGCGAATAACAACTACCACGTTGAAATGGAGAAAACCCAGAAAAATATCCCAAGCTTTGGGCGAACTAAGGAAATTGCTGCTGAGAGTCAGTTTGAATGTTTTGTCATCACTAGTAAAACTCTTCAATTTTCCAAATGGATTCGTCTGGGGAAATGGATGAGTAAGGCGGCGGTGAGTTTAAGTGAACCCCTGGAGTTTACCAATGATACGGGGGATTTCGTTTGTGAACATCCGCTGAATCCGTTGGATGTCATGTTTACCCATCAAGTGGTGAGCTATGACACACTGAACATGCCGCCAGTCAGCCTGATTCGGAATGTGCGGATTCTCAAGGGGGCTCACTATCGCGTGAAAATGGGTAAAGAGACATTGACTTTACCTGCGAACATGCAATACCACTTTGGGGGCGGCTGAAAATTCTTAGATTGCGATGGTGAGCTAATGCCTCGGAGTGAATGGAGCGTTTCTAGCAGGGTTCTGCTACTTGCCAAACCCTTGCGGTTGGAGTGTTTTCTACCGTTCTGCTGACTCAGTAACTCTGCTGCAAACCCCATTGGAGCCTGACTTTTTAACCTATGAATGTGTTTCTGTTGGTAGGCCTGGATTGCCGTAGCCAGCAAATATTAATGAACTCTTTTCCGATTGTAATTGAGCTTACGTATTGTCTTGATGATTCATTATGCCACATAGTTTAATACTGAATTTAGTGCCTCAGTCGCCAATTTATCCTAATTTTTTAACGGGGCGACAGGTTCATGCACTGTTTTTAGAAATTGTGAGTTCGGTGGATAGGCCATTGGCCGATCGCTTGCATGAGCAGAAGACGGAGAAGGCGTTTACGCTGAGTCCTTTGCAGATTGGGAAGCAAGCTATTCGCTGGCAGTACGATCGACCGATTCAGGCGGGATCTCCTTGCTGGTGGCGGATTACGCTGCTGGATGATTTGTTGTTTGGGCATTTGACGAAGCTGTGGTTGAATTTGAATCCGCAGAAGGCGTGGCATTTGGGTTCGGCGGATTTGCTGATTACGAGTGTGTTGGGGACGCCGCAATCAACGCAGCCTTGGGCGAATTTTGCGAGTTATAGCCAGCTTTATGAGCAGGCTTCTGACGATCGACGGATTGCGGATTTGACGTTCTATACGCCGGCGAGTTTTCGGCAGGGGTTGGTGGATAATCCGATTCCGGATGTCGATCGGGTATTTAATAGTCTGTTGCGTAAGTGGAATCAGTATAGTGGAATTGAGATTCCAGATACGGTGATTCAAAACATTGCACCGAGTTTTGTGAATATCAGAACTGCGATCGCGCCGGATTCGCGCAGTCAGTTTGTGGGTTGCGTGGGGGAGATGAGTTTTAAGTTGTTTGGCAAAGTGGATTCTGCAATGGTGAAGCAGTTTAATGTGTTAGCAGATTTTGCAATGTTTGCGGGAGTGGGACGGAAAACACCGATGGGAATGGGCATGGTGCGGCGGGTGTTTGATCGGAGTTGATGGGAGTGGGGAAGGCGTGGGAGGGTAGCGGGGTAGGTGTATGCGGGATGATTATGTGCCGATCGCGGCGTTGAATCAGTATTGTTATTGTGCCCATCGCTGTTGGCGGATGTTTTGTGCGGGGGAGTTTGAGGAGAATCAGTACACGATCGAGGGGACGAGTTTGCACGATCGGGTGCATACGCTGGGGGATGGCAATCGGGAGGAGACGTACCAGGTGCGGGCGATTTGGCTGCGATCGGAGCGCTATGGGTTAATTGGTAAGTCGGATCTGATTGAGGAGCAGGATGGGCGGATGTATCCGGTGGAGTATAAGCGCAGTGCGAAGGGGGAGTTTGAGAATGATGCGTTGCAGGTGTGTGCGCAGGCGTTGTGTTTGGAGGAGATGACGGGGCGGGGAGTGGCGCAGGGCTATGTGTATTATGCGCAGTCCCATCAGCGGGTGTTGGTTGAACTTTCGGAGGGGTTGCGACGGGAGACGATCGAGACGATCGGGCGGGTGCGGGAGTTATTGGAAACGGGGAAGATGCCGAGGCCGGAATATACGCCACGGTGTCAGGGGTGTAGTTTGTATGAGCGGTGTTTGCCGAGGGCGGCGGAGCGGGTACGGCGATATCGGGAGGAGTAGGGAGAGCAGGTTATTCAATAGAGTGGGGAATGGTGATGGGAACGCTGTATATAATGCAGGATGATTCGTTTATTGGGAAGGTAGATGAACGGATTAAGGTATCGCATCAGAAGCAGGTTTTGCAGGATGTGCCGTTGATTAAGTTGGATGGGATTGTGGTGATGGGGCGGGCGACGGTGTCGCCTGCGGCGTTGATGGAGTTGTTGGAGCGGAAGATTCCGTTGACGTTTTTGACGGGGACGGGGCGGTATTTGGGGAGTTTGGAGCCACCGTTGACGAAAAATATTTTTGTGCGATCGGCGCAGTGGAATGCGGCAAGGCAGGAGCCGGAGCGGGCGGTGCATGTGGTGCGGGGCTTTGTGCGGGGGAAGTTAAAGAATTATCGAAATGCGTTGTTGCGGGCGCAGCGGGAGGGGTCGCGGGCGGATTTTTCGGGGGCGATCGGGAAGTTGGAGCAGGCGATTAAGCCGATCGATCGCACGGAGTCGATTGATTCTCTGCGGGGGTTGGAGGGGGCGGGGAGTGCGGCTTATTTTGGGGTGTTTGGGCAGTTGATTCGGGCGGATGGGTTTACGTTTAAGGTGCGGAATCGGCGGCCACCGCTTGATCCGGTGAATGCGTTGTTGAGTTTTGGCTATTCGTTGTTGTTGCATGATGTACAGAGTGCGGTGAATATTGTGGGGTTTGATCCCTATTTAGGTTATTTGCACACAGAGCGCTATGGGCGGCCTTCGTTGGCGTTGGATTTGATGGAGGAGTTTCGGCCTTTGGTGGTGGATGCGATGGTGTTGGCGGTGATGAATCGGCGGGTGTTGGTGCCGGATGATTTTATTCGGGAGCCGGTGAGTGGGGCGGTGAGTTTGACGGATGAGGGGCGACGGAAGTTTTTGCGATCGTATGAGCAGAAGAAGCAGTCGGCGTTTAAGCATCCGGTGATGGGGCGGAAGTGTTCCTATCAGGAGGCGTTTGAGATTCAGGGGCGGTTGTTGGCGAAGTTTTTGATGGGTGAGACTGAGTTGTATCCGCCGTTGGTGTTGAAGTGATGTTCGTTGTAATTTCTTACGATATTCCGGAGGATAAGCGCCGGACGAAGATTCATAAAATGCTGAAGTCCTATGGCCAGTGGATGCAGTTTAGTGTGTTTGAGTGTGTGGATTTGTCGGAGACGGAATATGCTAAGTTACGATCGCGGCTGGCGAAGATGATTCAGCCGGAGGTGGATAGTGTGCGGTTTTATTTTTTGTGTGCTTGTTGTCAGGGGAAGGTGGAGCGGATTGGGGGTGAGGCGGTGCGGGATGATACGGTGTTTTTTGCGTGAGGTGCGCGGGTGGGTGGGTGTTTTGTCGGGGAGATGGGGCTGATGGCTGGGAAGGCTGATGGGGGTTGGGTTTGGTGGATTGTTGGGTTGTGGGCGATCGGCGCGGAGGTTGGATATGAGTGTTGATGCGGGTTTTCGGGGGATTGGGGGGAATGAGGGTGATGAAGTTTCTGGGGTTTCTGGCTATAATGGGGGCGATCGGCGATTCTGTACCTTGAAAACTGCATACAGCAATACTTTCAGATGCCCGCCGTTCGAAAATGGCTGAAACCCTTTTAGGGATTGAAACTGTTAGTTGTAAGTTGTATCTGTTGTCGTTGCGCGTTCGAAAATGGCTGAAACCCTTTTAGGGATTGAAACCGAAGCAGACAAGCGAGTGACGGTCTACAGTCCAGAGGTTCGAAAATGGCTGAAACCCTTTTAGGGATTGAAACCAAGCGTTTCTAGACTGTAGGGGGGAAGAGTTGGACACGTTCGAAAATGGCTGAAACCCTTTTAGGGATTGAAACATGCTCTGCAAACGTTGCTCCACGCCGGGTCACCACTTCGGTTCGAAAATGGCTGAAACCCTTTTAGGGATTGAAACCGATCACCTGGGATCGGGGTATTGGTATGCCCTCGGTTCGAAAATGGCTGAAACCCTTTTAGGGATTGAAACGAAGCGCACCTACGCAGGGAACTGGCAAGTAACACGGAGGTTCGAAAATGGCTGAAACCCTTTTAGGGATTGAAACAAAAAAAGGGGGCAAAGCCCCCGGCAACTCAACACGTTCGAAAATGGCTGAAACCCTTTTAGGGATTGAAACTTAAATTCGTCAGCGCGAAGAGCAGGTTTGCCAGCAGTGGTTCGAAAATGGCTGAAACCCTTTTAGGGATTGAAACAGAACTTTTACCAACACACAGGCCGAAAGCCCCTGTTCGAAAATGGCTGAAACCCTTTTAGGGATTGAAACCCAAGGCTGCGGGATAGGCGGCTTGGGCAACTGGGTTCGAAAATGGCTGAAACCCTTTTAGGGATTGAAACCCGGTGTTCTACCGGTGTAAGCACCGGAGCCTATATACGTTCGAAAATGGCTGAAACCCTTTTAGGGATTGAAACCAGCCAGTAGACGGGTAAGCCCTCTGTCCAGTTTTGTTCGAAAATGGCTGAAACCCTTTTAGGGATTGAAACACGAAGACGATCGGGCAAGAAGGTGGTAACCCGACCGTTCGAAAATGGCTGAAACCCTTTTAGGGATTGAAACCAAGGTTCTAGGGCGTACCTGGTGGTACTGGTTGCTCGTTCGAAAATGGCTGAAACCCTTTTAGGGATTGAAACCCGCTCAATCCAAACTCAACCGCCAAGCCTACAAATGTTCGAAAATGGCTGAAACCCTTTTAGGGATTGAAACAAACGCTAATGTTCCGAATGGCTAGACTTGGCACGTTCGAAAATGGCTGAAACCCTTTTAGGGATTGAAACGCATCGACAGACCTTGTCTCCTATCGAAAATTTCATAGCGTTCGAAAATGGCTGAAACCCTTTTAGGGATTGAAACGCAATAGCCAAAGCCGTGGAAGCAGGGTGGATTTCGTTCGAAAATGGCTGAAACCCTTTTAGGGATTGAAACAAACAATTCAACTGCTTAAAAATTTGCACGAAGTAAGGAAGTTCGAAAATGGCTGAAACCCTTTTAGGGATTGAAACAAAGAATAAAGCATTGATTGCTTGGTCATCATGGGTTCGAAAATGGCTGAAACCCTTTTAGGGATTGAAACCTACTACACCCCATGGGTGAAATTTTTGTTTTGGACGTTCGAAAATGGCTGAAACCCTTTTAGGGATTGAAACAGCGCGACTTTTCAGCCAGCACCCCAACCTCAACCGTTCGAAAATGGCTGAAACCCTTTTAGGGATTGAAACTCTTTACGAATTTCTTCGTAATCAAAGCGTTTATCGTTCGAAAATGGCTGAAACCCTTTTAGGGATTGAAACTGAACGATAGCGGCGTGCTTTCTATGTTTGTCCCACGGTTCGAAAATGGCTGAAACCCTTTTAGGGATTGAAACATCACGGCATGGCGCGTACCGCTACGGCCTATGTTCTGGGTGTTCGAAAATGGCTGAAACCCTTTTAGGGATTGAAACGAGACTGATTTTTCATGCCATTCCTCAGTTTTTTGCAAGTTCGAAAATGGCTGAAACCCTTTTAGGGATTGAAACAAGTGACTTATCGTAGTCATCCAGGGAAAGGTCAAGTTCGAAAATGGCTGAAACCCTTTTAGGGATTGAAACGCGGAAATAATTGCATTACTTTGATCGATAAAAAAGTTCGAAAATGGCTGAAACCCTTTTAGGGATTGAAACGAAACAAAGTTGAAACCTCCAACGCGACTGGGGCACGTTCGAAAATGGCTGAAACCCTTTTAGGGATTGAAACAAACTATTTAATTGTTTTCAGCGTTATCAGCGTCTTTAGTTCGAAAATGGCTGAAACCCTTTTAGGGATTGAAACGGGGCGTGCGGACGAGTTGCCCCCATCCTGGTACCTATGCACGTTCGAAAATGGCTGAAACCCTTTTAGGGATTGAAACCACGGCGGAAAAACCCTGGAGTGGAACCCAACAAAAACCCCGTTCGAAAATGGCTGAAACCCTTTTAGGGATTGAAACCATCTCTAAATATTTAGAGATAGCCCTTCACTTGAGTTCGAAAATGGCTGAAACCCTTTTAGGGATTGAAACTGTTCTTTGTGGCTGGATGCCTGATGTTTGCCAACATCAAGTTCGAAAATGGCTGAAACCCTTTTAGGGATTGAAACAACAGTCCTTAAGCTTGGGGTTCTGAACGTCAAGCCACGTTCGAAAATGGCTGAAACCCTTTTAGGGATTGAAACTTGCACTGGAACCGCAAGATACAGGCGAAATGAAGCTGGTTCGAAAATGGCTGAAACCCTTTTAGGGATTGAAACGAAGATTTTTGGCAGATTTCGGACGGCAAGACCAGTTCGAAAATGGCTGAAACCCTTTTAGGGATTGAAACATAACCATTAAAGCAAATTCCGCAGGCATTGCAGAGTTCGAAAATGGCTGAAACCCTTTTAGGGATTGAAACGAGCAAGGTCTGAAAGACGCCCAAACCAAGGCAGAACAACGTTCGAAAATGGCTGAAACCCTTTTAGGGATTGAAACGCCATACCTGCGTTAGTGAGTAGCCATGCCAACGGGGGAAAGTTCGAAAATGGCTGAAACCCTTTTAGGGATTGAAACTTCGTATTGACTCTCCGTTAAACGAAAACTGATTTGTTCGAAAATGGCTGAAACCCTTTTAGGGATTGAAACGGGTAGCAAGCCACGCAAAGGGATGCGGGGGAAGTTCGAAAATGGCTGAAACCCTTTTAGGGATTGAAACCGATCTCGGTTGTACTCAATCACCTTGCTGATGTGTTCGAAAATGGCTGAAACCCTTTTAGGGATTGAAACGTATTGAACGGCCCGTTTGGGGCGACGCTGGCTAGTTCGAAAATGGCTGAAACCCTTTTAGGGATTGAAACGATCTCTGGAGTTCCCCCTGTCAATCCAGGAAAGGTTCGAAAATGGCTGAAACCCTTTTAGGGATTGAAACTGGTGGGATTGTTGGGGGTTGTTGGGGTACTCGGATGTTCGAAAATGGCTGAAACCCTTTTAGGGATTGAAACCACAGGGCGATCGGGTTCCCGTAACCTAAATAGCGGTAGAAGTTCGAAAATGGCTGAAACCCTTTTAGGGATTGAAACGATCGCTGGGATGCGATATCGACGCCACCCCTCAGTTCGAAAATGGCTGAAACCCTTTTAGGGATTGAAACAGGACGGTATCAAGTGAGGCGATCCCACTAGTCGTTCGAAAATGGCTGAAACCCTTTTAGGGATTGAAACATGATTTTAGACTTGGTGCAAAAGGCCCTAAAAAGTTCGAAAATGGCTGAAACCCTTTTAGGGATTGAAACCCTGAGTGCTTATATGCGCACTAGCGACAACCCTCGTTCGAAAATGGCTGAAACCCTTTTAGGGATTGAAACCCGATCTGAAGCACTTCTAGCCAAGGCTGAAGAGTTCGAAAATGGCTGAAACCCTTTTAGGGATTGAAACAATTCCGCTACTCAGTGATAGCTTTGCCCTGCGATAGGTTCGAAAATGGCTGAAACCCTTTTAGGGATTGAAACGCTGGTAGTCTTTTTTAGTAAAGGATAAGGAAAAAGACTTGTTCTTTCAAGCCAATGCTTGCTTTAAACGAATCTGTTGGTTGTAGTGGTGGATAAAATTCCAAATCGCACTGATGTGATTCTCCAATT
>NZ_JACJRC010000055.1 GCF_014697025.1 Alkalinema sp. FACHB-956
GATCATCAGGACGCCGAACCAACCGACATAAATCCGGTTGTTGGTGCTGGTCACCCAGTTGCAGAATTGCTCCCACAGATTCGCGCTTTCGCGACGCTGTAGTACTGTTGTCATGGTTCTGTAATGAGTACGTTAGTACAATAATCAGGCCGGTTGTCTGCCTGTGTTAACTAATGTATCCGATCTATTTCGTTTTGTAAACTATTCAGCTCAGATTTCTTTACCTAGCCGAATGGAGACCTCTCCAGGTTGTGAACCCTGCCTGAGAACCCTGTCTCTCCGTATTTGTCAGGAGATTAGACAACCGTATGAAAATTTAATCTGCTTGTAGATTTTTTATTTGGGGCCAATCATCTGAGATTCTTGTTAAGTTGTGTAAACAAATGTAGTGACTTTCTTTTCAGGATTTGGTTAAGCAGTTTATTTTATTCTTCAAAAAATAAACTTGTGGAGTGTGTATTACTGTTCTGGTCAGGGCATCTCTGGTCAGGGCATCGGAGCTCAATTTCCGTGGCTCGATGCCTGTAAATCAGCTGGAGGCGAGGGCGTTCACAATATCTACAGCATTGAAACCCAGATATCGATCGATCGATACGTAAACCCAAGAGTAGGGGCGCTGCATGTCCTGAGACACTCGCTCAAAGCCCATTAACCGCCGTAACTCTTCATAACTGGGGTGAATGATCATGGAATAGAGGTCGCAGAGGGCTGGGAAGTCTTCTTTCATGCGATGTAAGGTCGCTTGAGTATCTTGAATCAGTTGTTTGAGTGTTTGGTGATTAAAGTACAAAGGGTCAATCGTCCAGCCCCGAACGTAGATGGAGGTGCAGCTTGGATCCCCTGCTTGAGCCATCACAAAGGGATCGATCGGTCGATCGGTGGTTAGGAAAAAACCTTTGCTAGGAGGATAGAAGAAGTGAACTTCTGACTCGCTGGTGACGGGATACAGCACTACAATGCCAACGGGATTGAGATTGTCTACGCGCCGTAATACCCGCATACAAGGACTATAGTTTTCTGCCCAAGCTCTTAAATTTTTGGTGATCTTATAGGATGTTGCAGCCGGATCCTTAACTAACTCTGCATAGGTGCGAGTCAGCAGTTGGGCTGCGGGGACTGCATCAGTCCGCGGATTAAAGGCATCTGCAAATAATTCCGGTATTTCTTCTTGTTCTTTGCGGGGGGTGAGGAGATCTGGGGTACTGCGAATTTTAATACAGAGGGTTTGACCATCAAATCGTTTATCTAGGACCCCTAGACTCGCTAAGCGATCGAGCATCAGTCCTGCGGCCCGATCGCTGCCCCGATCGCGGTTAGCATAAAATAGCTCAGCGGCCTCCCGGTGGGTACAGGCGACAAAGTCCTGCTGCGGCCCTAAATTGGCCAAACTGATCTCTGGTAGGAGTCCTTGGTTTTGAGATTCTTTGAGCAAGAGGTAAGCCCATAGCCTGACCAAGCACTCCGCACGGCGCAGGGTTAATCCGCCCCGCCGTTGGAGGGTAGATACATAATATTTTTGACGGTTCCAAGGAAAATACTGATCTAAGTGTTTAGGTTCCATCCGACATAAATCTCTCCAGCGATTCCAATGTCCCCGCAATTCCACTAGATTGGACTGCAATTCCACTAGATTGGCAATCACTAAATTGAGGGAGAACCATAGTTAAGACTCAGCTGAAGCTTATTTGATGCAACACAATGGCAGAAATGGTTTAAAAAAACAACTTCTATCTCCGAGTTGACGCAAGATAACTTCTTTGCACTATGGTTTAATTCAAGAAATAGAGATTGACCGTTTCTTAAGATGGTTGTTGAGATGACATTGGATTGACGTTAAGTGCGCAAAGATCTGGAGGACTGAAAAAATACTTCAGTTCACTTCAGTGTACTTCAGTTCCATTCGATCGACTTCACTTTACTCATTGCATATTCAGCGGCTAACCTTTCACAATCGCGCCAAAGCACTAAATCCTTTGCACTAAAAAATGCATATTCCACTGTCTATGACTCTGACGCCTCAACCTGAGGGGGAATTTTTCCCCGCCGGTTCTAGCTGGATTCATCCACCCCAAACAGTCAATCCAGGAATTGGCGCAGTTCTTGGCTCTGTTTTAGAACAATTTCCTCAAGGAATTCTTGTTGTTTCCCAGGGGTGTCATTTACTCTATGCCAACCCCCGTGCGAAGGTATTTTGCCAAGAAATGTTGCACTTGGAAGATAATCCCAATGTTCTGCCAGACTTCATTATTGATGCCTGTGGCCGCTTTCTAACGCATCAATCTACTATGACAACCAATTATGTGGCGGAAATACGCCTCCGCGAAGGTATACAACTCCGATTACAGATCCAATGGATCAGTCCGATCGAGTCTGACAATAAGGAACTTGTGGAAGCATCGAAATTGATAATGGTAACGATTGAAGATGGTTACGAACGATCGCTACAAGAACGGTGGCTTCAGCAACAACGATATGGTTTAACAGAACGGGAAGCCGAGGTCTGGGAGCTTATGCTCCAGCAATGTAGCTATCAGGAAATTGCAAATAAGCTGGAAATTAGCTTAAATACTGTTAAGACTCACCTCAAGAACATCTACGCTAAACGTAGAGCTAGGTTTCAGTCTGCAAAAGCACAGCAGCCTTCCGATACGACGTTGCCTGAACTAAACTGATCCGAAGTTTTCTGTTAGTTAGTCTCAAGGCTATTGGCCTGCTTATTTTCGCTCTGCCCCCAAGTATTTCCCAGTAATTTGGGGGCAAATTGTTTGCATTAAATTGTTTGCATTAAATTGTTTGCATTAAATTGTTCGTATTTTCGCATTATAGTTTTACTGTGGTTTTGCTCGTCATGGCTCATGTTTCTTGAGTGAGCAGATTTTGAATATATTCGTACAGTTCGGGTTCCGATCGATCTTGCAGTTGCAGATCTTTTAATTCAATTAAGCCGTGGGCTAGTTCGGAGGCTCGGTTTTTGTAGTGGTTGTGGGCGCTGAGTAAATCCATGAAGACCTCTTGTTCTACTTGCATTCGATTGGCATCTTCAGCTAGTGGGGTTTCATAGGTGGTGGAGTCTACGTTGTAGCGCAGCAAGAAGATGAGCGCTTGGCTCGCGTCTTGTAGCTGTTTCTGTAATGGGCGGATATCTAGATCAAGGCGATCGAAGCCAACGGTGCCTTCAATGCGCAGTTCCACGATCGGCTGTTGGTGCGGGTCAAGTTTTTTAGCTTGGATCGCAGTTTGAAGAGTCTGCATTGCTTTTGTCTCTAGGTCTTCCGGGGTTTCCTGTCCGGTGGTTTTGAGCTTGAGACGGACGATCGATCGTTGGTAATAGTCGGTTTTCAGCTCGGCTTGAATGTTGCCATCAGCTAAGGTGACCAGGAAGGCTCCGCGCTGATAGTTGACTTCTTCAATATTATTGGCTTCCAGGGATCCGGGATTAAAGACCCAACCTTCTTCGCAATAGCTTTTGTGAATATGACCTAGGGCGAGGTATTGCACCCCTGCCTGTTGTAACGGGAGTAGGTCGTTGTAGCGCAGTGCCCCTTGGTAGCGAGCAATTTGCCCCTCTAAGCCATGGTGTAGCAGCATGATGGTGTTGCCGCTATGGGGAGGGAGGGATTGAATGGCCTCGGCTAAGAGGGGAATCATCTTGGGGGCAGCGGAACCGTACCACTGGGACCCCAGAATGCGCACGCCGCAGGGTAGGTCAATGTACCCCCCCATCAGCGACTCCGGATCCCAGGGTTCGTAGACGATTTGGCCATCGATCGCTTCCGGTTCCAGCAGAATGAGTAACTCGTCATCGGCCAGATATTTGAGCCAGTTGGTCACGGTGCCAAAGGGGCGGTTGTCGTGGTTGCCTTCGATGGCGATCGCGGGAATCCCGGCTTCTTTCAGCAGCAGTAGGCAGTCCTTGGCTTGGTTGAGAATGGCGGGTTGGATGGTGCGATGTTCAAACAAGTCACCCACGATGATGACAAAATCAACCTGCGCTTCCACGGCATACTTCTGCACCACATCCCGCAGGGCGAGGTAAAAATCCTTGGTGCGATCGCGGTTGTCGTAGTGGTCAAACCCCAAATGGATGTCGGCAAGGTGCAGAAAGCGTGGCATAGGTGGCGTAAAAATTCGGGTTTAGTGCAAAGGTATTAGAATCAGCCAGTCTTTAGACTAGCAAATTTAGGTGGTGCAGTTGCAGGTTTATGGAAAACGGTTGGGGGCTGTAATTTTCGCTTGGGGCTGCATAAGTAAAGGCGCTAGGAGGCTATGGAACAGCATCCTAGATACAACAAACGCTGCTCATTATGAACGGGTTCCTGAAAGCTTCTTTAGTCTGTTTATCGTTGCCGATGGTGGTGGCTACGGGGGCGATCGTTTCCTTGGTGTCGCTGCCGCCGGAAAGTCCGACAACCCATGCCTTAACCACTTCCCAGCCCACTTCCTTAAAAGCGATCGGTCAGCCGCTACAAGCGCCGATTTCATCCCCTAAGCCCAAGGCTGGCATTCAGCAAACGCCTCAGGAACGCTTTAATGAAGGGTTGAGCTATGTGCAAGATGGGGAATGGTTTGCCAAGAAGGGCAAATTAACGGAGTCCCGTACCCAGTATGAAAAGGCTTTGGGGATTATGCGGGAAATGGATCAAAAGCAGTTGGAAAGTGTTGTTTTAAATGGCTTGGGACAAAATTATAAAGATGCTAAAAACTACACTTTGGCAATGAGTTACTACGAAGAAGCATTGTCAGTGAATGAAACCCTCGATCGACCCAGCGATCGGGGCAGAATGTTGGCTAATTTAGCAGAAGTTCACTCTCTGCAAAAGAACCACAAACAGTCCTTAGCGCTGTATCGTCAAGCGTTAGATTTGGCGGAAGGGGATGGGGACACGGTGGCAACCATTCGGCAACAGATGACCCGCGTAGAATTGGCGCTCCAGCCGAAGCGCCCCCAACCGAAGCAACCGAAGGCAACCACGGTCGCGAAACAGCCGCAGCCGCAGAAGTCGCAAACCCGCAGTGCTCAACGTTCGATCGGTTAAGGATAGCGCTCAAACGATCGGGAACTCGGAGTGATTAATTATCTGCGATTCGGGAAAGAAATCTCAAGGACAACACAGCCAATATCAGTCTTAAAGGGGCCATGGAGTTCTCCAGGTGGGCGGCTGGCGTAGTGACCGCTTTCCAACCAAAGATCAAATGCATAATCGTACAGACGACCACTGACAATCAACACTTCCTCGGGGTAAGGATGGGATTTGCTACCGAAGGCAGTGGTATCTGCCCCTGGATAAAAGCGAGTGAGACGGGTATATTCGCCAGAGTCGGGATCTTCGCTAAGGGTGAGTTCTTCCACCATGTTTTCTAATCCAGGAATTGGCTGCCATTGGCCTACCTGTTCTGGACTTAAAGGATTCCAATAGATCGTTGTAGATTTTGGCATATTGATGTTTCTTTAGTTACTCCCTTGGAATAAAGATTTATTGAATCAAGCTCCATCTACATGATGGTTTTACAACTATATTTTGATTATTTTTAGATTAAACTCAAAAGTATAGAAAAATATCACTATTCGTTGCATATCACTCTACAGATTGTGTTTTTCAGCATATCCTCTAACAATATCAATTCCAGTGGAACAGCAATCTTCTTGGTATCACTCTAATCGCTCTCCTTCTGAACAAAAGTTAATTAGTGCGATCGTACCGTTCCCGCATTGCAATCCCGTAACCAAATCTGAATGGCTTGGGCGATCGGGGCTTGGCTACTTTCGCGAGGCGGCGTGATCACTTCTCCGGCAGGATAGCTGCTGGTGCGCGTAAAACTTTGGGAAAGCTGCCAACCATAGCGAGTTTGCACAAAAAACAACCAGTGGAATTGTTGCAACTCCACAATCTGAGTTGGACTATTTTGTCGTTCCAGTGTGGTTAAAAAGACTTGCTGTAGCGAACTGTCCGGACTGGGTGCTGACTCTCCCGGTTGAATTGACCCTGGTTGAACCGGCAAGGGCTCAAACTCCGCTCGGCCCGCCAGAATAACCGAGCCCGCCGTACTCAAGTCCTGTCGCCGTTTGTTACGCACAATCACCCGATTGGCGTAGCTGGGTAAATCCTGGATGAGTGCTGCTGTGAGGTCGCGAATGTCTGTGGGGCACTGGTATTTGGGGCGTGACGGATATCTGGGACGTGATGGAGTTGGCCTCGTCTTCGTGGGCGGCGTAATGGTTCGATCGCCGGTGCCCAGTCCTGCCTTCCCCCAAGCGGGAGGTAGCAAGACCCAACTTCCCCAAGCAAGCCCGATCGCGCTGAACAATATCCGTTGCCACCGTGCCGTCGATCGGGTTGCCATTGCGGTTTCCTCCCCTCGTCCTAACCGATTTCCTCAATAATCCTCGCAAACGCCGCTGCCGGATCATCCGCCGCCGTAATGGGTCGGCCAATTACCAGATAACTCGCCCCCGCCGCGATCGCTTGGGCAGGCGTCATCACCCGTTGCTGATCCCCCGTGGCTGACCAACTGGGTCGCACCCCCGGACAGACCAGCAGGAAATCTTCTCCACAGACCCGCCGTAGATCTGCCGCCTCCTGGGGAGAACAGACCGCCCCCGCCAAACCACTTTCCTTGGCGAGTAAGGCCATTTCTAGGGCAAACTCTGGCAATTCGATCGGCACCTTGAGTTCCAGGGCTAAGGTGCGGGGGCTAATGCTGGTCAGGAGGGTCACGGCAATGATATTTGGCGGTTGTACCCCGGCTTCCGCTGCACTGGCTTGGGCGGCAGCTTGGGCGGCGGCTAATCCCGCTTTGCCATTGGTGGCATGGACGGTGAGCAAATCAACCCCGTAGCGAGCTGCCGCTGCACAGGCTCCGGCCACCGTGTTGGGGATATCATGGAATTTCAAGTCGAGGAAAATTTTCTTATCCCGTTCCTTGAGTAATTTCAGAATATTCGCCCCAGTACTCACAAACAATTCCAAACCCACTTTCCAAAACGTCACCTCTGGCAATCGATCGACCAATGCGATCGCCGCTGCCTCCGTCGGGACATCTAGGGGGACAATAATGCGATCGGAAATTGAAGTAGAGGGGCGATCGGAAAGCGTCATGGAATCCGTAGAAAACAAACAGATTATTGGGCAGAATGGACATTGTCTACAATACTAAACCTTCTTGTGACTCTCTGACTATTGGCTAGAAAAATTTTCTGAGATTATGGGTCACGACGATATGCTGTGATTACGGAACCGGAGGGAGTTCAGTTCGCCAAATTTGCAGAGTGATACCAACTGATTTTTCTAGGGCAGTCATTGCATTAAGGTAATCAATTTTTGCAGAGAGTTCATTATTTTGAGCAGCAACTAAATCATCTTGTTTTTGGATGATTTCAAAAAGAGTAGTCTGAGAACCTCGGCGCTTCCAACGCTCTTGGGCAATCTTGAATTGCTGTTCAGCAAATTCCCTAGCACGTTGAGCCGCAGCCACTTGGTTCAGATTGGAGGTAAGATCTCGGAGTCGATCGTTCACGTCCTGCTGTACCGTTGCTCGGAGCTGCTCAACTCGATTACCTGCCTTCTCTAAGCGTAGTCGATGTTTTTCTAACTCTGCATTTAGGCTGGTATCGCCAAAAGCACGAGTTAATACCAACGAACCTGAAGCATTAGACTGGGATCCTAGAACAGTATTTCCCTTTAAATCGAGAGTCCAACGTTGATTGTTTTGAGCCACGATGCCGTTGAGCCGCTCAGCTTCAAGGTCTAGCTGAGTTTGCAAGTAATCGACACGCAGTTGATAAGCAAGTTGAAGTAATTCGGTAGGAGACCGTGTCAATTGGGGCAAGTCGGTCTGAACCAAAGCATCAATTTCACGCTGGGGAATGACAAGTTGTAATGTTTGATCGGCTTCAATGAGTCGTAAAAGATTGGAAACTGCTTGAGCCAAGTTATTCCCTTCTACGACTAAGGCTCGATCACTATCAGCCACCGTTTTCTCTGCATCCACTAAATCAGCTCTAGGGCGACGACCTGCTTGTACAAGTGCTTGGGTAATTTCTAGTTGCCGCCGTTTACCTGCAATGGCAAGGCCCTGAATCCGCAAGGATTCCTGCGCTTTAATGACTGTACGATAGGCGGTAATCGTCTCGGTGACTTTATCAATTAATACTTGCTGAAACGCGAGGGTATTACTGCGATCGCCCAATTGTGCAATTTGTACGGATGCTTGGTTGACTTTGAGTCCTGCACCTCGCAGCAGAGGCTGAGTGATACTAAAGTTTAATTTTTGGTCAGCTATTGGATCAAGTGTCAGTGCGATCTGGGTCCCGATCGGAGTCAGTACAGTGCCACTGACTTGCACTTCTCGATTCCATTGTGTGCGGTTAGCTGACTGGTTTGAGCGACTTGAATTTGCATTCACATCTGCATTGGATGGGGTTGGGGAAATTCCTATCGCAATTGGTTCCAAAGTTGGCTGAACTGATGAAGATTGACCCGCAGAACTGGAGAAATTTTCTGAGCTACTGGACAAATTTTGATTAATACCGACTGAAAAAAGTGGGTTTATTTTAGGTTTGAATTTACTTTCAGCAACACGCAGATCTTGACGTTGTATCAAGCGATCGAGTTTGCTATTTTTAATATCTCGGTTACTTTCTAAAGCGAGTTGTACTGCATCAGCGAGGGAAAGTTCCAATGGCTTGCTTACGATAGGTAGAGGCATAGCGTGAGGGGTGTTCGGTTGAGAACTCATAGATTGAGTCCTTGAAGCAGAAGCTGCATTTATGGGCTGAGATTGGGATTGTACAGTCTGGGCAAGCGTGTGTGGTAAAACGATGGTACTATTGATCAATAGAACAATACTCAAGTAACGAGCTATTTTATTGTTTTTAATCCATAACTGACAATTCATTTCCCTCTGCTCCTTAATTTCCTATTGTTATTCTGCTCAATTTCTCAAGGCCGCAATAATATCAACTCGAGTTGCTCGCAAAGCTGGTAAAAAGCTGGAACCTACTCCCACAGTGATTGCAGCACCCATGGCTAACGCTGCATTACGGTGCGAAAAGCGATAAGGGGCAGGAAAGAGCGCAGAGGTTACAAATTGAGTTGCACAATGCACAGTGCCAATGGCCAATGCTCCCCCAAGAATGCTCAGGATGACAGCTTCTAGAATAAACTGCATCATAATTTCTAGCCGAGTAGCACCGATCGCTCGACGAATGCCGATTTCCTGAGTTCGCTCTAAAACAGCCGCGATTGTAATATTGGCAATTCCAACCCCACCAATAGCTAGGGCAACCAAACCAACAATTGCTAATGCATTAGCCGCTAGGCGCTGTATTTGTCGCTGGGCTAACAAGTCACTGGTATTATCGAAAGTCTCAACTGTAGCTTTAGGATAGCGACGGCTGAGAGCCTGCTTAATATTTTCGGTTAGGGCAGGAACGTCTTCTATATTAAAGGCACTAATTTGAAGGTTGCTGAAGGTAAATTCACTAGCTAGGCTACTGGCATAGGTATCAGGTACCCACAAACTACCTCCCCCGCGTCCTAATTCACCCCCTGATTTAGACTCCACTACTCCAACTACAATCAAACGTTGACTATCTGAGAAAATTGCTTGGTTCAAAGGTGATTCTTTACGAAATAGAGCCGTAGATAATTTTTGGTCAATGATGGCAACAGCCCGGTATTGTGCATAATCTGCTGGGCTAAAAAAACGCCCTGATATCATCCGTCGTCCAGTCGTTTCTATATAGTTCTTAGAGACTCCAAATATTTGAACTTCCTTAACTTCACTGGCAAGATACTGTAGTGTAGCACTGTAATTAACAGTGTTAACAAAGCTAATCGATCGAATCTGAGGAACTGAACGCTTTAAGTATTGTTGATCTGCTTGATTGAGATCATTATTATCAAAGGAACCGTCGTCACTAAAAAGATAAGGCGTTACAAATGGTTTATCCCGCTGTGCAAGTTGTTCTTCAATCATGGAGTCAGCAATATCAGCAATATTCAATGTTGTACCAACGGCGCTGACTCCCATAAAGACGCCCAACAAAGTTAAGCTCGATCGCACCATATTGGCAGCTAAAGATCTGCTGGTTAGGTAGAAAAGATCGAATGGTGAAATACCCATATACTTTTTCTAATGGATGATGAGTGGTTAATAGATGAATCGTGCTTGGTCACAGCTTAATCTTAGAGTTAATACCTTTTGGAAAGCTTATAGGATAAGGATTGTGGAGATTATCAACCCTAATTTCTAGTTCTGACACAGCACTAGTTTTGTGATTGCTGGAAAGATTCAACAGGTAACTCAGGAGAATCATCGATTTTGAGCAGTGTGCCGATCTCTAAAGTTTGATTGGGTGGCACTTGCACAACTTGATCCCCTTTGCTAAGTCCTGACTTTATTTCTGCAGTCGTGAGACTTTGTAGCCCTAAAATAATCTTGCGTTTTTGGGCTTGTCCTTGGCTATCCCGTACCCAAACAAATGGAGAATCCTCCATCTGCACAACTTCTAGGGGCAGCGTTAAGACCTGTTTACGTTGTGCCAACACGACCTCTACGCTCACCTGTCCCCCTGGAATCAAGGTTTTGCTAGGTTGATCTAGCTGAATTTTGGCATCGACTTTTGTTTGCCCAGAACTCGATCGTAAACTGCCCCCTTCTGCGGAAACAGCTTGGGGTGACACACTGGTAATTTTGCCTAAAAACACCTGAGGCTTAGGACCGACCAAGCTAACACGGGCAAGTTGATTAACACGAAGTTTTGTTGCATTCAGCGTAGAAATTTGCAGTTTGACAATTTCTTGATTGGGGTCACCTACGGTCATCAATCTTCCTTCTGTCTTGACGCCATCCCCTGGCTTTACCTCAATGTTTAAAACAACACTATTACTGGTTGCTCTAACTAAACTATCCCCTAAACGTTGCTGAGTTTCTTTTAACTTATCTCGACTACGTTGAATATCTAAGTTGGCTCTGCGATATTCTAATTCCGCCTCCTTGACTTGTGACTGAGCCTCATCAACTTTATCTTTCTCACTACGTAATCGGTCTTCAAGCTCCTCAATTTTGACTTGAGCATCTCTGACACGATCTTTATCATTTTGCCAATCATCCGTTGAGATAATACCGCGATCGAGCAATTCTTGAGATTCTTTTAGACGTTTTTCATCTGATCGCAGCTTTTCAAATTCTGGTAATTTTCCCTGTTGAAATAGCTGTTTTTGCTGCTGATATCGAGCTACAACAGCCTGTAATTTTTGATATTTTTCTTGAACAATTTCCTGTCGCCGCGCTAATGTATCCTGATTTTTTTGATGTTCAATCTGTTGGTCTTGATAATTCTGTTGGGAGTCACGATCGCGCAGAACCAATAAGGGGGTTCCAGCAGAAACTTGTTGGCGCTCTCTGACTAAAACCTGTTCTACTGTTAAATCTCGAGGGGCCTTAAATGTGCGCTGCCCACCCAACTCGATAGTGCCACCTTCAGTAATCGTCACCTCCACATCCCCTTGTGTGACGGGAATCAGACGAACCGAAAGGGCCTCTGTAGACGTAACTACTCAGGCTGAGGTTCAAGCGACACAGGATGTCCCGAGAACAATGCAACGAGAGCCTCTAAAAGATTGATATGCTGCTTGCGCAAGGTGGATAAATAGCCCCGAATACGACAGAACATGCG
>NZ_JACJRC010000056.1 GCF_014697025.1 Alkalinema sp. FACHB-956
ATATCGACTTAAATTGGTGAAATTCGCCTTGCCACACACGACCCATAACGTTACAAACAGACTCGCTAGAAATTGGCCTTGCGGTTTGCGAAACCACCCACTTGATTCAGTAGGCTGTGTACAATATCCATAATGCGATTCATCTCGTGCTTGAGTTGATACTGGCACCTTATCCGATGAATCGCTTTTTGTCGATTTTTACCCCTTTTTTCTCTGGAAAATGTGTCCGGAGTATTGATACATAGAATCGTGGGCCGATCATCTGGGATTGGCTGAACTGCTTGATCGATTGCTCCAAGCGTCTAGTTGTAAAACTGATTAAGACAATCGAAATAATGGCGATTTAGTCATCCCAGACGATCGAATCCTGCGAAATCAATAGCTGAATCGCAATCGCTATTTCATCAAGCTAATTAATGCTTCTAACAACGTCTGATTTTGTTCATCGGTGCCGACGGTGATGCGCAGTTTGTCATCCAAACCGGGCTGTTTAAAATAGCGAACCAGAATGCCCCGATCTTTCAGCGCAAGGTAGAGATCCCCAGCAACAGCACCCGTTGGAGGAGTTGCCAGCACGAAATTACCGTGGGACTCCAGCACGGTGAAACCCAGATTTTTCAGATCGATCGCTAACTGCGCACGGGATGCTTTCACCTTTTCAGCGCAGTCATTTTTGTAGGTTTGGTCACGCATGGCAGCGGCTCCCACCAACGTCGCGATCGCGTCGATGTTATAGCTGTCTTTGACCTTGAATAAGCCCTCTAACAGTTTGGGATTGGCAATCCCAAAGCCCATGCGCAGACCCGCTAAGGAATAGCCCTTAGACAAGGTGCGAAGAATAATCACATTGTCAAATTCCTGCACCAACGGCAGGGCGGAATATTCAGCAAAATCGACGTAGGCTTCATCCACCACCACCACGCCGGAAACCCGCCGCGCTAGTTCCCGAATGTCATCCAGCGGAATGGAGTGGCCGGAGGGACTGTTGGGTGAGGCGAGGAACGTGATGGCTCCGTTGGCCGCAACCAGTTCCTCGATCGGCAGACGGAAATCAGCGGGATAGGGAATCTCCAACACCTCAGCGGGCTGCATCTCCGACAGGGTACGGTAGAGCACATAGGTGGGCATGGGGTAAACCACTTTGCGATCGTGGCCCTCTGCACAGGCTCGGACGAGGATATTCAGCACATCGTCGCTACCATTGCCGACGATGATCCAGTCGCTCGGCACCCCCAGGGCATCGCTGACCGCCTGACAAAATTCGCGGGCAAAGGGATCGGGGTAGCGCCGCAGCCATTCACCATCCAGCTGGTGCAGGACTTCCATGGCCTGGGGCGACGGGGGATAGGGATTTTCGTTGGTGTTGAGTTTAATGATGCGGGTGCCGGGTTTGGGCTGTTCTCCGGGCACGTAGCCCGTCATAGCGTCAACGGCGGGACGAAAGTAACTCATAGATCCTCAAGGGCGCGATCGCGCAGTATTTCCAAGATCGTCCATTGTAAATCAGTGAGTCTATAAATTAGTGAGTCCATAAGACGACTTAATACGAATGGGCTCCCTTTTGGGTACTCTGATCCACAGACAGTTGCTAGAGGGGAAGAAGCTAAACGATGGTGCTCAATTTATTGGCTGTATTCGTTGTATTATTAACGATTTTGATATTCTACTGGGCCTACCAGGCTTATCAAAAAACATGGATGAGCTATACACCCGTTGACTACCTACAGACATCCAAAGAAAATCGATCTCCGTGGCGTTGGCGGCAACCCAGCCCAAAGCTTGGCATTCCCTTTAATACGAGTCATCGTCCCGGTGTTCACGATGAGCCGAATGTTAGTAGCCTCGTATTCCATCCCATCTTTCTGTCGGCTGATGTATTATCACCGCTCTCCGGTATGGCTCTTATCGGTTTTGACCTAGTTCTCATCCTCAATTCGCAGATTTCTGGAAATAACTTTATTTTTGCGTTCTTAATCTATTCTTTTTTATTTTATTTGGGCTTGTATTTTTTTAGATATGGCGATCGTGTTCTGAAAATCAATCTGTATCCAGATCGTCTAGAAATCGTTGCTAAATTTGCAATTGTTTTTACTCGAAAAGCAATCTATAAACGCGATGAGATTATTAGCATCAATAGCAAAATCCAGTCATTCTGGACTCTGGGAAAGGGGCAAACTCAACCCGATTATAAACTCATCATTGGGCGATCGCTGGGTGGCGTTTTCCAGCTAGACCGAACTTTTCGCCTACGGTGTGATCCCACCCAAGGTTCCTGGACTATCGGTGGATTGAAGCATTGGAAGTCCCTCTAGGGTCGCAACGGGCCGGGATTGACTAGCAATGTTGGGGAACTCATTTGGGTGCGGCTTCCTGATCAGACTGTGCAAACACATCTCGTGTTACTTGGGACAGCCCTGCGATCAATCCTAAAAGCGGATTGACTAGGTTATCCTGCGCTTCTGATGTAATAATCGTTGTGCGTTGCTCCTGGGGGGTGGGCAGATTTTTAGCAATGGCGGGTAACTGAGCAATTAACTGAGATTGGATCAAGCGATCGGACATCCCATTTTCAATGTCCCGCTGCTTACGGTTTAAATCCAATTGGCGATCGCGCTGATGGTGATCGGCTTGGTGCCGCAATTCCGCTACATCCAGACTGGCTGTGACATCCGCCAGGGTTTTCTGAGCCTGCACAGTATCCAGTTGCATTTGCTGCTGTACCTTTTCCATTTCTGCGGTAATGCGTTGTTTCTCTAGCTCCAATTCTTGCAAAACTAACTCTAGTTGGGCTTGGTTCCGTGCCTGGGCTGTGCGGTTTTGTTCAGCCAAAATCTGGCGTTCGGCCTCCTGTTCCACTTGGGTTCGGCGCAATTGCTCCGTCTGTTCCCGATCGTAGGCAATGCGAGTTTGTTCCGCCTGCAATTGTTCAATTTCGCTGGCCACATTCAGTTCCCCCCGCTCGCTGCTGAGGCGATTGGCTAACTCCCTGGCGGTAATTTCCCGATCGCTTTCCAGTTGCGCCAGTCGTGCCAGCTTTTCCCGTTCCGCCCGAAAGGGAGCCTGGAGGTTCTGCCAGAGCTGCGTCGAACTGACGATCGCTTCCTTAATCTGCACGGTTACAATTTTCAGCCCCAACCCCTCTTCACTGCCGCTCCCTTCTGCAACTGTCTGTAAGCGGTGGGTTAATTCCTCGATAATCGGTTGTTTGTCGCTTAAAACTTCATCAATACTGAGGGTTGCCACTTTATCTTTGATGGCTGCTTCTGCCTGCTCCCGCAGTTGTAAATTCACAATGCCCATGGGATCTTCTAAATCAGAAAAATCCAATTTCCAATAGGCAGTGGCAATGTCATTAATAATCCATTGCACATAGGCTTGTACAACTAATCCCTGCCGTTCTGTACAAATGCAATTGGCATTAATTAAAATCGTTTGTACCGCCGCAGGAATGACAAGAAAGGAATCGGTGAGGGGATTGAAGCGAAAGGAAATTCCTTTGCCAATGTGTAAGGGTTCACGATGGCCCCGTCGGGTATGCACCACGTATACATTGGGCGGAACGATGACACTTTTCCAAATCCAGAATCCCGTAATCCGGTAATCGATCGCGCGGCTGACGGGTGGCGCAATTCCACCCAAAGGTGACGGGGCAGAAGCTGCGGGAGCCATCCGAGGCCGACTGCTGCTGAGTTTACGATCAACTTCAGCTTTTTCTTGCAACACCTGTTGGAGATAGGTATTTTCTCCCGGTTGATTACTCATCGTATGTATCGTGGGGATAGCGACGGCATAGCTCCTCCATTAGTAGCCTATGGAACTGTCCAACCGCAGGTTTTACGAACTTTTCTAAATTACAATTTGTTTTGCGTTGACATTCCCTGTCCTGCAAGGCTGCCTGCGAAAACAGACTATTGGGATGATTTAGCGCGCCGTAGAGTTGCCACTAAATTCTGGCGCATGGGTTTGGGTAAATAAGAGAGTGTGACGCCGACCATGGCTTTACCTTTCGATCGAACCCGCGATCGCGCCATACTAGCCTGTACCAAATGTCGCCCTTTGGTAATTTCCCCCGTTTCGATCAAATACCACCCCAGTTGTAACTGCGTTTCTGCCAAGCGAGATCGACGAACCTGTTCCAACTCACCTTGGAATTCGTAGGACTGCAAATACTGCACCTTGTCACTCAGGTAGGGAATGGCGCGGTGGATGCCCTGTTGTTCCGGATGGAAGCGGTATTCCATCAACCGTTCCGGCAGGTAATAAGCCCGGTAGCCCGCCAAGGCCAAGCGGACAAACAAGTCATTATCCTCACAGTTTTGCCAATCCCGGCGCATGTAATCCACCGCCTGCAACGCCGATCGCCGAAACAGCGTCGCCCCAATCTGCAAACTCTGGCGCACAAACACCACCGTCAGCAAATCCGCGATCGGCCCCTCCGGTAAATTCGATCGGCCCCAGCGCTGGGAATTCTGATCCGACCAATCCTGCCGCCGTTGGTTCTGCTCATCAATCACCCAGTGGTCCGTGCCCACAAACCCGATCGCGGGCTGTCGATCTAAAATTTGACTCGTTTTTGCCAAAAAATCCGGAGTCAGCCGATCATCATCGTCAAACTTAATAAAGTAATCCCCCGTCGCGGCCTCATAGCCCGATCGCATGTTGTTGCTCTTGCCAATATTGCTATTGTGGCGCAGGTAGCGAATCCGGGGATCGGTATACCCTGCCATCACCTGGGGCGTTGCATCCGTCGAGCCATCATCGCAGACCACCAACTCCCAGTCGGATTCCGTCTGTGCCACAACACTGGCGATCGCAAAGGGCAACAGATGGGCACGATTAAAAGTGGGAATGCAAACCGTAATCTTGGGCATGGGAGCCATCACAACGCTTCCCCCTCAGTTTGCCCCATCTCTGCTGTTCTGCCCCATCTCCTGTCGTTAATTCACCTCTACCATGCGTATTCTGCTGCTCTCGGCCACCTTTCCCTATCCGCCCACCCAAGGGGGCACCCAGGTACGCACGTTTAACCTGCTGCGCTACCTTCAGCAACACCATGAAGTGACGTTGGCCACCCTGAGAACGCCGGAGGTTCAGGACAGCGAGATTACTGCTTTGCGGGAGTTTGTGACGGACTTGATCCTCTTCGATCGGCCTGCCAATCCCGCCGTTAATCCAGTGACCAAGCTGCTGCGCCTGGGACAGTTCATCGCCACGGGCCAACCGTCGGGGGTGCGATCGAGCTATTCGCCGGAACTGCAAGCCTGGGTCGATCGAGCAGTGGCCGATGGGAAATTTGACGTGATTACCTGCGAACATAGTGTTAACGAAGCCTACATCCGGCCTCAATTTCAGCGCACGGTTCGGACAGTCGTGAATGTCCATAGCTCCGTCTATGCTTCTTGCCGCAACCAATTGCAAACGGGAACCACTGAAAACCCCCTGCGCGATCGCATTTATTTACAACTCCTGAAACGCTACGAGCAACAATTTAGCCAAAAATTTAGTCACATTGTCGTGACCACGATCGACGATCGACGGGAATTTCAGACCTTTGCGCCCCAGACCCCAGTCAGCGTGATTCCCAACGGTGTGGACTTTGCCGCCTTTCCCCTGCGTGCTCAAGATCCCGGTGGTCAACGGTTGATCTTCATTGGAGCGATGGATAACTTAGCCAATATCGACGCTGCCCGTTACCTAGCCCGTGAAATTTTTCCCCAAGTGCGCCAGCGCTACCCCGAGGCAACGTTGGCGTTAGTGGGATCGCGGCCTGTCCCGGAGGTGCAGGAACTGGCCCAGATTCCCGGCGTCACGGTAACGGGGCAAGTGCCTTCCATGGCGGACTTTCTCCACCGTGCAACCGTCTGTGTGATTCCCATGCGCACCGGATACGGGATTAAAAATAAAACCCTGGAGGCCATGGCAGCGGGCATCCCCGTGGTGGCCAGCGATCGGGGCTTGGAAGGGTTACAGGTCGATCGGCTGTCCTACGGCGAAAATTCCGCTGCGATCGGGCCCCTGCGGGCGTTGCGGGCCAACGATGTTACGGAATATGTTGAGTCAATTGCCCAACTTTTGGATAACATTTCACTGAGGCAAAGTCTCTCTCAATCTGCGCGGGCTTACATCGAAGCCGAATTTACCTGGGAAGGCGCTGGCCAGCGCTACGAACAAGTGCTCACTGGACTCTAACTGAATCCCCCACTGGATACCCTCACCATGCGCCGTAACAGTCGCCCTGACGATGATCATGCTTCCTCCAACCGTGCGCAACGATCGCAGCGGCGACGATGGATTGAAAAGCGGGTTGAAAAACGGATGGATAAGCGCCTAGAACAGCGCCAAGGGAAACCGCGATCGGCCCAACCGCAATCCGCTCAACCGTCTTTTTTCCAATCGTTATTTTCTGCGAAGAAAACCCAGAAGCAAGCGCTGGCAGCCTCGTCGGATTCTACGGCAATGACTGTGCGATCGTCCCACGCCCCAACGCTTTCGAGTCCCTCGCCAGGAACCCCCGAGGGGAAGCCCCCGAGTCGATTGATACGGTTAGCGATCGGATGTGGGCGATTTTTGCGAGGATTATTGCCCTGGGCCTTACTGCTCAGTGTGGGCAGTTTGGTGGTGGGTGCGGGTGTGATTAGTGCGCAGTTTATCGTCCAGCCGAAATCGGTGGTGTGGTTGAATCGTTACCTGCCGGAAAGCTGGCAAATTCCGGTGTCTGATTGGGACGCTCCCCAAACCTTAGCGGAAATTCGAGCGGAGGTGAAACAGGAGGGCCATATCCTAGGCGAGAAGCTGGCCCTGGCGGGAAAGGATGTCTTGTATCCGGTGGTGGCTGAAACGTTTAATTGTTCTGCCAAATGCGATCGCATTGTGGAATTGCGGGTCTATCGACCAGCGCAGCACCCAGGGCGCAGTTCCCACGACCCCCATTACCAATTGATGAGCCAAATTCCGCTGGCCGGACTCGAAGAGTGGTTTGTGCTGGAACCGATGGCCAATTTGCAAATGGTAGCCCATGGGACTTCGACGGTGCTGGGCCTTGATCGTGTGGAAAAAGTAGAACCGCCCAATGGGAAATCGGGGATTTGGTTGAATGCGATCGGGGAAAAGGATGCGGGGGGCAATCGGCTGAAGTTTGGGCGGTTAGTGCAGTATGACCCCAAACGGGGGCAGTTGCAGGCGCTGATTCCCTGGACGAGCCCGACGGGGGAGTTGCCCTACTGGCAGCAGGTGACAGGTAATTCGCAACCGGAATTGATCGTGAATCAAACGGTGGGACTGGAACCGCAGTTGCAAATTTATCAATTGATTCAATCTTCGCAAGCTTTGCGCCTTAAGGAGATTGCTTTGCTGAAACCGGCATTGCAGGCAGGCGATTATGGGGATGCACTGCTGTTGGCCCGCAGCGGGTTGTGGTCGATCGCCCTAGAACGGCTGAAGGCGATTAAGCAGCAGGAACCCAAGTGGCCAGCCCAGGCCCAAGCCCAATTGGATTTAATTCAACGCCATGCCAACTTGACCCAAGCCCAAGCCAAGCAGTCTTCCACCAATCCCAGCCAACAAATTCTGTCGCAGTTGATTGATGGACAATGGAAGGCCGCGATCGAGGTGTTTCAGGCCGCGAAGGACGATCGGGAAAGTCTGCTGGAAAACATTCGGTTAGATGCGGGCCGTGTGTGGCGGCGGGTGATGACGGCGGTGGAACTTGATCCGGGCAATCCCTACGCACAGGTCTGGGGAGCCGTGTTAATGGACGATCGCGAAGGCCGTAAGTCTACCCAAAAGTGGTTACAACGGTTAGGTAGAAGTGCAACCCGCGATCGGGTGATTGCCCAAATGGTGCCTAATTTGATTCCCGCAACGCCAAAACCCAAAAAACAACAGATTGCCACTCAGCCCAATGGGATGCTTAATTCGATCGAGGGGAATCCGCTCACCCCACCTGCTGATATGCCGCCTAGTGCCAATTCACCGGAGAGTGCCGATCCTAGCCCACCTCCCTTCTAATTCCAAGATCAATTGTTGATGATCATGGTTACGATCTCAATCGCTGTTCTGGAAGATTTTATTGACTAATATCTGTATCTAACTCACTTATACGGGTGAGTTTTTTAATCTGTCAACGTCAGCATTCTCACTTCTAGAATCGCTATAACTTTTTTCTTTATTCTACCGTTTGTGGTTCTGTAGCTGCATAAGTTCAACTACGCCATGAATAGAGACTATCCAGTAAATGAAGAACAGATGCTCAACCGCAGGATTGTCTTGGGTATTTGTTGTTCATTTACGATTTGTTGTGTAAGAGACAAGTAGCATGATTATTAACGGTACTAGTAATAACGATACCCTCAATGGCAGTGTTGAAAATGACACTTTGTCTGGATTGAAGGGTAACGATATCCTAGACGGCAAGGCTGGCGCAGATACCTATCTGTTCAACCGGGGTGATGGCCAGGATACTCTGGCTGACAGCAGTAACGATACCAACATTGACCAGTTGGTTTTCTCGGGGACGGGATTAACTTCAACGAACGTGATCGTGACGCGGGTCGGGACTACTTCCGATCTCAAGATTACGTTTGGCGGCGGCATCACCGATTCCGTTATCCTGAAAGACCAGTTGTATGGTTCGGGTAACTCCCTCAATTACGGCGTGGAGAGCGTTAAATTCAGTGATGGCGTTGTCTGGAACGAAGAACAACTCTGGGCTGCTTACCTCAAACAAGGGGCAACAACCAACGATCGCTTAGAAGGCACCAAGCAGAACAACATCCTGCGCGGTGGACTAGGGAGTGATTTCTTGGATGGTAATGCTGGTGCGGATACCTATCTGTTCAACCGGGGCGATGGCCAGGATACTCTGGCTGACAGCAGTAACGATACCAACATTGACCAGTTGGTTTTCTCGGGGACTGGATTAACTTCAACGAACGTGATTGTGACGCGGGTCGGGACTACTTCCGATCTCAAAATTACGTTTGGCGGTGGCATCACCGATTCTGTCCTTTTGAAAGATCAAGTCTACGGTTCGGGTAACTCCCTCAATTACGGTGTGGAGAGCGTCAAATTTAGCGATGGCGTTGTCTGGAACGAAGAACAACTCTGGGCTGCTTACCTGAAGCAGGGGGCAATGACCAACGATCGCTTAGAAGGCACCAAGCAGAACAACATCCTGCGCGGTGGACTGGGGAGTGATTTCTTGGATGGCAATGCTGGGGCTGATACCTATTTATTTAATCTGGGTGATGGTCAAGACACTCTAGCTGATAGCAGTAACGATGTCAGCATTGACCAGTTGGTCTTCTCGGGGACTGGATTAACTTCAACGAACGTGATCGTGACGCGGGTCGGGACTACTTCCGATCTCAAGATTACGTTTGGCGGTGGCATCACCGATTCTGTCCTTCTGAAGGATCAGATCTACGGTTCGGGTAACAGCTTGAACTATGGTGTAGAGAGCGTCAAATTTAGCGATGGCGTTGTCTGGAACGAAGAACAACTCTGGGCTGCTTACCTCAAACAAGGAGCAACAACCAACGATCGCTTAGAAGGCACCAAGCAGAACAACATCCTGCGCGGTGGACTGGGGACTGATTTCTTGGATGGCAATGCTGGGGCAGATACCTATTTATTTAATCTGGGCGATGGCCAAGACACTCTAGCTGATAGCAGTAACGATGTCAGCATTGACCAGTTGGTCTTCTCGGGGACTGGATTAACTTCAACGAACGTGATCGTGACACGGGTTGGCACATCCTACGACCTCAAAATTACGTTTGGCGGTGGCATCACCGATTCTGTCCTTCTGAAGGATCAGGTCTACGGTTCGGGTAACAGCTTGAACTATGGTGTGGAGAGCATCAAATTTAGCGATGGCGTTGTCTGGAATGAAGAACAACTCTGGGCTGCTTACCTGAAGCAGGGGGCAATGACCAACGATCGACTAGAAGGCACCAATAAAAACAATACGATTCGCGGGGGGCTGGGTAATGATTTCCTAGATGGCAAAGCAGGGGCTGATAACTACTTATTTAATCTAGGGGGTAGTGTTCTTTTGTAAAGGATGGAGGAAAATAGAGAGACGTGATTCATTGATTCAGTCATGTCATCTATCCCAGCCTTCCTCCGATGTCCGAACTGTGGCTCCGAAGACATCATGAAAAACGGAA
>NZ_JACJRC010000057.1 GCF_014697025.1 Alkalinema sp. FACHB-956
CTTCCAGGTAGGAAGAGGCCAGTCCATGGGTGTACCAGGACGAGACAAAGGTGGTACCGGTCATCCAGCCACCCAGTGCCAGAAAGGCACAGGGAAACAACAGCAGACCTGACCAGCCCACGAAGACGAAACGATCGCGCTTCAGCCAGTCGTCCACGGCATCAAAGATACCGCGCTGCGCTGGCGCGCGCCCGATGGCAATGGTCATGGATAAAACCCCTCTAGCTTTATCTAATTACAGGTTCTCTAGAGTGAACGCATTGATATGTTCTCATCATACGGGATATCAGTTTTTTTACAAACCGATACAAGCTGTCTCATTTGAAGATATTTTGCTTTGAATAGTAGAAATCCTAGCAGGTCTGCATTGAGTCATTTGGGTACGGGAGGTTGAAGCGGCGAATTTCAGATTCTGATGCCCCTTCCTGAAGCCATGCTCCTAGCTGACTGACCCTGGCATACTATAGAAAAGGCTTGAAGAGAAAAGGTTTGAGGAAAGGCTTGGAAATCTTGGGTGGGGTTTCCCGATCGCAATTTATCGCAATTTACGGAACACATCCGCAATTCTGGGATACCGCTGATACCGCTCTGTGATAAATCTAGATGATCTGTGGATTAGGCCGATGCTGTCTCCAGCAGGGAGACAACTTTAACGCTCTGTTTTTTAAGGAAGTTTCTAAAACCTATGACTGCGCAGGCTACACAAACCGATCGAGTCTTTCGCCAAACCATTGTGGGTTCCCGGCGCTTTAGTAATTATTTTTGGGCCACGGTTGTTTCCATTGGAGCGACCGGCTTCTTATTAGCGGGCATTTCAAGCTACACCCACATTAATCTGTTGCCATTTTCTGATCCAACCCAGCTTATCTTTTTCCCCCAAGGGTTTGCGATGGGAGCCTATGGCGCGGCGGGTGTTTTACTAGCGATTTACCTCTGGTTATCGATTTCGTGGGACTTGGGGGGAGGATACAACGAGTTCAACAAAGAGACCCAGCAAGCAACTATTTTTCGGTGGGGCTTTCCCGGAAAAAATCGTCAGATTGAATTAAATTGCAAACTGGATGATATTCAAGCCGTAAAAGTCACCCTCAAGGAGGGTCTCAATCCCCGCCGCTCCATTTACTTGAAAGTTCGGGGAATGCGAGATGTTCCGTTGACTCGGGTAGGACAACCGATGGCGCTCTCCACCCTGGAGAATCAGGCAGCGGAGTTGGTTCGGTTCCTAGGGGTTCCCCTAGAAGGCCTGTGATCTTGCTGATCTACGGAAAATGTGATCTACAGAAGAAGTGTGATCGGTTGATAATCGATATCTGTATACTCTAGTGGCTGATTTCCGTTGGAATTCTGTTGGAATAAGGTGCAAATTATGCGGCAATTAATGCAGCAACAATTTCGGATTTGGCTTGTAGCAACCTTGGCGATCGCAGTTTTGGTGACTACTGGTTGTAGTAAAACCCCAGACGCTACGACCGCAGCGCCCAAACCGACCGAAAGTATCTCCGCCAGTGCGTCTCCTTCGGTTTCGGCCTCGCCTTCCCCGAGTGCGAGTGAATCGCCGGGAACGGTCAGTAAAGGAGCAGCCCAGGCTGCCCAACTGTTTCCCAACCTACCCCGCCTAGAAGGAAAAGCGACGGTGGTGATGATGGTTAAAGGGAGTCCGGTCACGATCGAAGTGGATGGCACCAATGCACCTGTGACGGCTGGCAACTTTGTGGACTTAGTGGATAAAAAAGTCTACGACGGGTTAGTGTTCCACCGGGTGGTGCGGCAACCCCAACCGTTTGTTGTCCAAGGGGGCGACCCTGATGGACGGGATCCGAATGTTCCTGTGGATCAATTGGGGCGGGGCGGATACATTGACCCAGCTACCAATCAGCCGCGATCTATTCCCTTGGAAATTAAGCCAAGCCAAGGCGACAAGATTGTTTATAGCAAAACCTTTGAAGAAATCAGAATGCAGGATCCGCCTAAACTGCGTCATACGCGCGGTGCTGTGGCCATGGCGCGATCGGGCTTTCCGGATTCGGCCTCCTCGCAGTTTTATGTGGCGTTGGCAGATCTGAGTTTCCTAGATGGCAATTATGCTGTGTTTGGTTACGTCACCCAGGGGATGGATGTTGTGGACAAGATCCAACAGGGCGATCGGATTGAATCGGCACGGGTTACCAGTGGGCTGGAAAATTTGAAGAATCGTAAGTAATCCAGAAATTGTTGTCAGAGATTGCTGGATCTGGATGAAGATGGACAGCCCAAGGTTTTCAGGGTGCTGTGCTGGTTAATGACACTGGTTAATGACCACTGTTTCCGTGAACTCATTCCAGTGAACTCATTCCAGTGAACGATGGGCCTTAATTGAAAACATTGTTTTTGAGTGCGGGGAAATTTTCCCTGTACTCTTTTTTTGCATTGATGGTTTGGTGTATTGATTGTCGGGTGCATTTTTTTGCATTGATTTTTTGTTGTATTGGATCGAATGGCAATGGATGTGGTCGTAACCGGAATGGGATTCAGTTCTGCGCTGGGGAATTTGCAGGAAACTTGGGCTGCGATCGCGGCAGGGCGATCGGGCATTCAGCAGCGACAACCCTTCCGGGCGTTACCGCCGTTGCCGTTAGCTATGATTGCGGAACAACCGGCGACCCTACGATCGCTGACTCTGCCAATTTTGCAGGATGCGTTGGACGATGCCGGGTTAACTGCGCCGTTGCTGGATTGTGGGGTGGTGATTGGATCAAGCCGGGGCAATCAAGCACTCTGGGAGCAACGGCTCATCTCCGATGGATCGGATCAACAGGCTGATCAAGATCCGATGGACGACTGGATCAACCTTTTGCCCAATGCTGCTGCCGTTCAAGTTGCTCGATCGATCCAAACTCGGGCGATCGTGTCTGCGCCAACGGCAGCCTGTGCGACGGGAACTTGGGCGATCGCGCAGGGGGCGGAATTAATCCGCACGGGGCAATGCCAACGGGTGATTGCGGGGGCCGTCGAAGCGCCGATTACGCCGTTGACGATCGCAGGCTTCAGCCGCATGGGGGCCTTGGCTAAGACTGGAGCCTATCCCTTCGATCGGGGGCGGGAGGGCTTTGTTCTGGGAGAAGGGGGGGCGTTGTTGGTTTTGGAATCCTGGGAACTGGCGCGATCGCGACGGGCCAAAATTTACGGCACCATCCTCCAGGCAGGACTGACAGCCGATGCCTATCATCTAAGTGCGCCAAACCCGGAAATCCATACTGCGGTGAAGGCGGTTAAACTGTGTTGCGATCGCAGTGGTCTCGCCTACGACAAGATTGACTTTATCCATGCCCATGGAACCGCAACGGCACTCAACGATCGAACCGAAGCGAACATCTTGCATCATTTAGGATGGCAAGCCGTTCCCATCAGTTCAACCAAGGGCGCAACGGGCCATACCTTGGGGGCCTCGGGGGCGATCGGGGTTGCGATGGGATTGATGGCATTGCAACAGCAAGCAATGCCGCCCTGCGTTGGTCTCCATGAACCCGACTTTGCTCTCAATCTCGTGCGGCCCGGTCAGACAACTGTCGCTCCAAACAAAAGGATCGCGACCGTCCTCTGCTTTAGCTTTGGCTTTGGGGGACAAAATGCAGTCATTGCCTTGAACCATGCCGCTGCTCGTTAGAATCATCACGACAACTATCGCGCGACGGAACCGTGATACGAGCTATCTAGAATGCAATCCATTTAGAATGCAATCAATAGCGGGAATGGGATTTTGGAAATGGGATTTTGGGGATGGGCTAATTACCTACGGATCCTAAAAAGCCGAGAATGACAACGATCATCCGGATCACTTGGCGGGAAATGCGGGAAGTTTTCATTTGGGGGTACCTCTTCTCGACACCCCTAGCCTATCCCCAAACTCTCAGGGGAGAAAGGACATGCCGGAAAAAGTTAACGCTTTAGTTTAAGTTCCATCACGCTATTTTGCGTTCTGTTACAAGGGTGGTGTTGACCCAAGCACCGCTGGCGTCGTAGCGGCGGATGAGACGCAGCCGTAGACCGGGTTCTGGCATCCAGCCCGACTCCAAAAAGAAGGCTTGTCCGATTTTGGGTTCGATCGGAAATGTGCCGGAAGCTGCATCGGGAAGTAGCGTTATTTGATAGGGCTGGGCACCATCGGTGAAGTGGAGGGTTGAGCCGGTAATTTGGGCGGTGGAGGTGAAGGTTCGATCGGCGAACGTGAGGGATTGTTGCAGGCGATCGGACGCTATGCGGGTAATGGTTAGTGTTGAATTAAATGTTGTGACTTGCCATTCTGGCGTTAAGGCGATTGCGTTTCCTTCCCAGGTGCCAACTAAATCATCAACCTGTAGTGGGGGTTGTTCTGGTGCTTGACTCCCAACCCGTTGTTCACGGATGAGGGTAATGGTTTTTAATTGGTTGTCGGATTCGAATAATTGCACCATGCGCAGGCGTCGATCGCGGTGGACAAAGCCGACTTCTCCGCCGAATTGGGCGAGGGGTGCAAATTGCAGTGATCCTTGGGAAAAGGCTCCATTTTCAAAAAAGAGTAAGCCGCGATTGAAGCTGGAATATTCATGCACGAGGGGGGTGGGATATTTGGGGGAGTCGCGTTTGAGGGTGAGGCGAGCTTTTTGGGGTTCAATTTCTTCTAAAACAAGGTGGGAGGGGATGGCTTCTAGGAGTTCGCCGGAGATCGAAAAGCGATCGAACGATCCTTGCCATTCGCCCAGGTTTTCTAAGAAGCATTCCCATTGCGATTTCATGGTTGGTGATTTCATGGTTGGTTGACCCATCCTTTATCTATTACAAGCATCAGACCATTTGTTCTATACTAAATCAACTGATCGTCGTCGATTGAGCGTTCCATCGATCGACTGTGCTTTGATCCCCCTACACTGTCCTTAAATCCGAACACGGATGATTGAACACTAATGATTAAAGTTTTACATCTTTCTGATATTCATTTAGGGAGTGGATTTAGCCACGGCAAGATCAATCCTGAAACGGGTTTGAATACCCGGTTTGAGGATTTTGTGGCAACGTTAGGGCGCTGTATCGATCGGGCCTTGGCGGAGTCGGTGGATTTGGTGTTGTTTGGGGGGGATGCGTTTCCTGATGCGACACCAGCGCCCTATATTCAGCAGGCGTTTGCGCGGCAGTTTCGGCGTTTGGGGGAGGCGGGGATTCCGGTGGTGCTGCTGGTGGGGAACCATGACCAGCATTCCCAGGGGTCGGGGGGGGCGAGTTTGTGTATTTACCGGACGCTGGGGGTGCCGCAGGTGGTGGTGGGCGATCGTTTGGAGACCCATCGGATTGCGACGGCAGCGGGAATGGTGCAGGTGGTGACGTTGCCTTGGTTGAATCGATCGACGCTGATGACGAAGGCGGAGGTGGAGGGGCTGTCGATGCTGGAGGTGGGGGAGGTGTTGCTCGATCGCTTGCGGGTGGCGTTGGAGGGGGAAATTCGTCAATTAGAACCAGCGTTGCCGACGATTTTGTTGGGGCATTTGATGGCGGATGCGGCGGAGTTTGGGGCGGAGCGTTTGCTCGCAGTGGGGAAGGGATTTACGGTACCGTTGGCGTTTTTGACGCGGGATTGTTTTGATTATGTTGCGTTGGGCCATGTGCATAAGCATCAAGTGCTGTGCAAAGATCCGTTTGTGATTTATCCCGGTAGCATTGAACGGGTTGATTTTAGTGAGGAGAAGGAGGAGAAGGGCTTTGTTTTGGTGGAGTTGGCGCGGGGTGAGACGCGGGTGGAGTTTTGTCCGTTGCCGGTGCGATCGTTTTGTACGATCGAGGTGGATTTGACGGAGTCGGATGATCCGCAGCAGGCATTGCTCCGAACGATCGGGCGGCGGTCGATCGCGGATGCGGTGGTGCGGGTGATGTATGCTCTGCGATCGGAGCAGATAGCTTTGATGAATGAGGCGGAGTTGCATCAGGCGTTGGCGATCGCCCATACCTATACGATGCAGGCGCAGGTGGTGGCGCAGGTGAGTCGATCGCGGTTGCCGGAGTTGGGGGTGGGCAGTACGGTGAGTCCGTTGGAGGCGTTGCAGGCGTATATCCAGAATCGGGAGGATTTGCGGGAGTTGGAGGGGCCGATGGTGGCGGCGGCGAAGCAGTTGATGGGGGAGGCGGATGCGTGGGTGCAGCCCGCGTTGGTGGGGCTGGAGATGGCGGCTGAGGATGACCGATCGCGGGTGGAGGCGGGGGCTGTGGGGGAAGCGGCGACGGCGGGGGAAGAAGTGCAGTTGCGGTTGTTGTAGGGAGTCTTCCTTCGGTGTGTGGAACGGCCCTCCCCCGCATTGCTGTAGCCTTGGGGGGAGTCAGGTTGCGGGGGAGGACGATCGCGCTGGTGTGGACTAGGATGGCTCGGTTGAGGACTGGGTTTGGAGGGTTTGAATTTGCTCAAGGGTCAATCCCGTGATCTCAGAAATTTCCTCTACTGGGAAATTTCGTCGCAACAAATTCAGAGCGATACTCCTTCTGCCCAATTCTAGTCCTTCTTCTCTGCCTTCTTCTCTGCCTTCTTCTCTGCCCAATTCCAGTCCTTCTTCTCTGCCTTCTTCTTTGGCTTCCTGATAGACACGGGTTTGCTCTAGGCTGATTCCTAACATGGCGTTGACCTCCTGTCGCGATAGGCTGGTAAACCGATAGGTCACGATCGAACTGACTAAGTCTATTATGC
>NZ_JACJRC010000058.1 GCF_014697025.1 Alkalinema sp. FACHB-956
TTGAAAAGTGTTGGGCTTGGTTGAAAAGTCGGATTCGTCGCCAGTTAGATCAGTACCCAACTTTGCGCGAGGCCATAGAAGCTGTCCTCCATCAGGCAGCGTCCTAACTAAACTGGCTACAGCTATATATCCAAATGCCCCATTTGGACAACAGTGGGTAATGTATTTCCAGGCGTTACGCACTGATTAAACCGGGCAAGAGTTCAGGAGTAGAAATCACTGAACTCTTGCCCCACTTGGCGATTTGGGGACAACGCCTACTCCAAGTCATTGATAGAAATGCCGAGAAGCGCGAGTTGCTCAGCAGGCAGCGATCGTCGCTTTTCCGCTAATTGTTGCTATTTCACTCGTTCTCGATCGCGTTTTTCTAAGGCTTGTTCCTTTTCTTCTAGAGCCTGCTGGGCCGCTTCCTGTCCCGTGGGTAATAATCGCACTCCGGCAACTGCGTGTGGTCTGGGAAGGGGGCAGAGGCTAAGTCAGTGGAGAGTAGATCTGTCATAGGCTAGAACCTGGTGAGAACTGCGCCCGATGGATCTATTATCAGCGATCGCCCTTCTCAATAGCTGCGATCGCTCCGAAGATGAGGGGCGATCGGCGGTTGGAGTCGCAGAAGGTCTAGAAGAAGAAAACAGCTCTGACGGAGGCACTAAAAACCGTGTCCATGTCAGAGCTGTTCCTCGTCAGAGCTGTTCCTCAGTAGATCGAACTATCGCTGGTTAGCGGAGCCGCGATAAATCCGCTCGGCCTGTTCTGGCATGACCCAAGGTGCACTGAGATAATCAGCCGATTGGCTATTGCGATTAACAGGCTGTGACTGGCCATTGGACGGTGCAGGTTTGGCGGCCACGGCATGACGCTGGTCTGCCTCGGAGACCGGCGGCGCACTCGTATGGACAAACTTGCCGGGACGCACTTCTAGCTGGGGCTTGTCTTCCGGATACAGCATTGATTGGGGCGCTTTGAACTCGTTCATATCCGGATCGTAGGCCAAAATTTCACCGGACTCGATCTCATAGATCCAGCCGTAGATGTGTAACTTGCCTTGATGCAGGCGAGATCGTACAACGGGATAGGTTTTCAAATTCTCGATCTGAGTCAGGACATTTTCCGCCACGGCGATGTCCAGCAGCTCTTCCCCTTCGTACTGGCTGTAGTTTTCCTTGAGTAGCCGCCGGGTGGCCTCGGCATGTTTCAGCCAGTCATAGACCAGGGGCATTTCTTCCTGAAGTTGGTTGAGCTTCAGCAGACCCTTCATGGCCCCGCAGTGGTTGTGGCCGCAGACGATAATCTGGTCAATATTCAGCGCATGGATGGCATATTCCAACGATGCCCCCTCCCCGCCATTGGCCGCCCCAAAGGGAGGCATCAGATTGCCCGCATTCCGGATCACAAATAACTCACCCGGATCCGTATTGAGCATGATATTAGGTGCAATCCGAGAGTCCGAGCAGGTGATGAATAGAACCCGTGGATGCTGCCCGTGGGCGAGTTGTTCGAACAGGTCACGTTTTTCTTCAAAATAGTTCGATTGGAACTCTTGAAACCCTCGGATTAGCTTTCTCATGGATGCAAACCAAAATGGTGGAGTTAGGGTGGCGATCGGGGTGCGATCGGAGGCACCGATCGGGAACAAAACGGCGATCGAATCACCAGCTAGCATTCCCTATTGTCCAGCAAAGCGGGATCGGCGGGGCAACGATTTGCATGATGGGTTCGATTAGCAAACTTAATTGCCGAACGCACCCGCCTACCCGTCCACCCGCCTGCCCGTCCACCCGTTCACACCCTACGCTCTACTTCAACAGATACTCCTGAATAAACAGCACCGTTGCATAAAACTGATAATCGACGTTTTTCTTTTTGCTAAATCCATGACCCTCATCGGTTGCCATCAGATACCAAACAGGGACACCGTTCTGCCGCACGGTTTTAACGATTTGCTCCGCTTCGTTGAGTGGCACTCGGGGATCGTTTTTGCCATGGATGACAAAAAGCGGCACCTTGATTTTGCTAGCGTTGGTCAAGGGCGAAATCTGGTTGAGGAAAGCTCGCATTTTGGGATCCCGTTCATCCCCATATTCCACCCGCCGCAGATCCCGCCGATAGCCCTCGGTTTTTTCCAAAAAGGTGACAAAGTTGGAAATCCCCACAATGTCGATCGCCGCCCGAATGCGATCGCTATACTTCGTCGCCACTGCTAGGGACATGTAGCCGCCATAGCTGCCGCCCGTGACGAGGATACGATCGGGATCCAAATCCGGCTGCTGTTTGATCCAATCTAGCAATGCACCGATATCCTTGACGGAATCTTCCCGTTTGTAGCCGTTATCCAAGGTGAGGAAGGTTTTGCCATACCCCGTAGATCCCCGCACATTGGGGAATAGAATTGCCACCCCCAGTTCGTTGAGGTAGTAGTTCATTCGACCTAAAAAATAGGGCTGCGATTGACCTTCCGGGCCACCATGGATATCGATAATGACTGGACGCTTGCCGGGAAATTTACTGGTGGGAGGACGATAGAGAAATCCTGAAATGGTTCTATCGTCAAAACTGTTCCAGCGCACCAGTTCTGCATCCGCAAACTGGCTGGTGTCGAGTCCACCCGTTTCGCTTTCCGTCCAGCGGGTGATGCGATTGGTTTGAATATCCAGGGAATAGACATCAGCGGTGGATTTTGCGGACATGAAGGTGAATCCTAGATCCCGATTGTTGCGATGCCAACTGATTCCAAAGAGCAAGCCAACCGGTAGCTTCGGTAAGGTACGCACTTGCCCCGTTGCCGTCTCTAAAATGTGCAGAACGTTGAGTCCATCCTCGTTGGTGACAAAGGCGAGGTGCTGGCCGTTGTCCGAGAGGGCCAGTTCGTCTACATTCCAGGGAATGTGGTTGGTCAGATAGGTGGCCTGGAAGGTGGCCAAATCCACCTGGGCCAGACGGATAAACTCTGAGTCCTTGTCCGTTAGCAGGTAGAGGCCCTTGCCATCGGCGGTAAAGACGGCATCTCGGTAGGCGACTTTTTCCGTAGTTTGGGGGGTAATCCGCGTTTTCTGGCCTGTTTGGGTGTCGATCGTCCAGAGGTGGCTTTCGTTGGCGGAAATGTATTCGATCGCAACGATCGTGCGGCCATCCGGCGACCAATCCAGTGGTCCCCAGCCGCCGCCCTGCACTTGGGTCAGGAGTCGATCGCTTTTGGGATCTGTGGGGTTGATGATGTAGAAATCATTATCCTGGCCGGTGCGGCGGGTGGAGGTGTAGACCATACGATCACCCCTGCGGTTCCAGATGCCTCGGCTGTTCCGGGATTTGCCATCGGTCAACAGGGTAACTTCCCCCGTAGTCCAGTCATAGCGGTAATTCTGGCTAAACTCATTACCCCCCAGATCCTTACTGAAGACAAAGTAGTTGCCTTGGCTAGGCTGAAAGCTGGATCCAGCGACTCGCTCTGGGAAAAACGTCATTTGTTTACGCATTCCCAAGGGCGATCGCAACCAATGCACCTGGGGCACGTCCGCAAACCGGGTGGAAATCAGCATCTCCCGGCGGCTGGGGTGCCAACTGGCAAAGCTGGCCGATCGGGCATTGGTGTAGCGATTGACCCGATCCACGAGGGCGGCTGGGATGGGCGGAATTCCCTCCACGACTAAGTTCTCCCCAGGGGCGAGGACAGGTGCTACAACAGAAGTGGTCTTTGCGGTAGAAGTCGTTTTTGCAGTCTCTGCGCGTAAGGGAGCGACTGACAGTCCTCCAGTGAACCCCAGAGAGATGAGACCCCCCAGCAATAGTCGAACGATCGCGACTTTGGGATAGGAGTAGATGATTGAAAATCCAGTTAAAGCTTCAATCGTGCGCAATCCAGCCATGGAATTTCCTGCTTCAGGCAACCAGTAGAACACATCCACCTTAAGCGATCGGTGCAGGATGGGGGCGACTAGGCCATCTGCTCCCAAAGTTCTGTCTGCCTTCTTACTTCTGGTGGATTCTTAACTTTAAGAATTTCTTAATCTTAAAATGGAGGGCTTGTGGGTTTTCTAGGGTTGCTCTATGTTGTTTTCTGAAGTTTTTTGCGAAGATTTAAAGGATAATCTCATCTCTGGCCTCACCCCGTGATTAGACGTAAAGGATATTAAGCCAATGTAAACTTCCGGTTTCCTTCCACGCTTCTCTCCCGCCCTTCTGGGGAGGCTCTCTTGGCTACGCGACACCTACAACACCGAACTGAATCTAATGACTAACTGACTCTGAGGATTCAGCTTCATTCCCTGATTTTTCTCCTATGCAACCTGATTCAAGTGATTCCTCTAAGAAGACCTCAGCTAAGAAGACTTCAGCTAGTGGCGAATCCGATCCTCTCCCTTCACGTAATGGGTTCCCAACCATGGAAATAGTTGTCCCTGAATCGATTAGTCAACTGACAAATGGTAATGGCTACGGGGCGGAAATACGCGGGAGATCGTCCTACGACACCTGCCGATTGCCGGAAAATGAACAGAAAATTGAGCAGTTTCGCCAAGTGCTCGATCGCCATCGGGGAGAACGTCAGATTATCATTTTGCAAGACTTTCCCGATCCGGATGCGCTCTCTTCAGCCTGGACCTATCGGTTGATTGCCCAAAAGTACGACATTCATTGCGAAATTGTCTACGCGGGAACTCTCAGCCACCAAGAAAATATTGCACTGGTGAAATTAACGGGGATTCCATTGCAGCGTTGGACTGTGCAAACCATGCGTGCCAAGGATCTGTCCCTGTATTCCGGCTGTGTGCTGATCGATAACCAAGGCACCACCAGTCAGTTGATGTCGGTTCTGAGGGACAGTGCAATTCCCATCATTGCCATTATCGACCACCACAGCCTACAGGAAGATCTGCGGGCTGAATATGTTGATATTCGCACCCACACACGGGCAACAGCGACGATTTTGACCCAGTATCTCCAAGCGGGGCTACTGAAGTTTGATAGCAACATCGCTGAACATGTCAAATGTGCAACGGCGCTGATGCATGGTCTGAGATCGGATACCAATCGCCTGATGCAAGCCCAAGAGGAAGATTTCTTAGCGGCGGCGTATCTGAGTAAGTTCTATGATGCGCAGTTGTTAAATGCCGTGTTGCAATCTTCGCGATCGCGTCCGGTGATGGATGTGATTGAGCGATCGTTGAAAAATCGCTGCGTTCAGAATAACTTTTCCATTGCCGGGGTGGGTTATTTACGCTATGACGATCGGGATGCCATTCCCCAAGCCGCAGACTTTTTGGTGACGGAGGATAACGTTCACACAGCGGTGGTCTATGGCATTGTCCATGACGAAGATGATGAAGTAGAAATGGTGGTGGGATCGCTGCGGACGAATAAAATCACCCTCGATCCCGACGAATTTCTCAAGGAAGCCTTTGGCCATGATTCCAACGGGCGCTTTTTTGGCGGAGGCCGTTCCCAAGCGGGAGGCTTTGAAATTCCGATCGGCTTCTTGTCTGGCTTTTCAGAAAATAGTGAATATGCCCAAATGAAGTGGCGCATTTACGACGCCCAAGTTAAACAAAAGTTATTGCGGTTAATTAACCCAGAACAAAACTATCCCAAAGGGTTGAACTTGTCTTAGATTTAACTTGTCGTAGATTGGACTTGTTTTAAGTTGAACTTGTCTGAGCGTGAGGGATAGCGTTGCCAGGATCGAGGGATCCCGAATGGGGTCGATTAACGATCCTGGTGGTGGGTTTGAAATCTAGATCCGCAGTCTAGGTTTGCAGTCTAGGTTTGCAGTCTAATACCAAATCAACCTGTGATTGCAACCCATGACGATCCCCCTAAATCCCCCTTAAAAAGGGGGACTTTGAAAGAATTTGACTAAATTCCCCCCTTTTTAAGGGGGGCTAGGGGGGATCGGATCTGTA
>NZ_JACJRC010000059.1 GCF_014697025.1 Alkalinema sp. FACHB-956
ACGCAAGTGGGTCGCAGTGAAGAGTCCCAGGCGACTGTTTACCAAAAACACAGGTCTCCGCTAAGTCGCAAGACGATGTATGGGGGCTGACGCCTGCCCAGTGCCGGAAGGTTAAGGAAGTCGGTCAGGCGCAAGCTGAAGCTGGCGACCGAAGCCCCGGTGAACGGCGGCCGTAACTATAACGGTCCTAAGGTAGCGAAATTCCTTGTCGGGTAAGTTCCGACCCGCACGAAAGGCGTAACGATCTGGGAGCTGTCTCGGAGAGAGGCTCGGCGAAATAGGATTGTCTGTGAAGATACGGACTACCTGCACCTGGACAGAAAGACCCTATGAAGCTTTACTGTAGCTTGGTATTGGGTTCGGGCTTTGCTTGCGCAGAATAGGTGGGAGGCTATGAGACATTCCTTGTGGGGAATGTGGAGCCAACGGTGAGATACCACTCTGGTGAAGCTAGAATTCTAACCCTTGCCCGTTATCCGGGAAGGGAACAGTATCAGGTGGGCAGTTTGACTGGGGCGGTCGCCTCCTAAATGGTAACGGAGGCGCGCAAAGGTTCTCTCAGGCTGGTTGGAAATCAGCCGTTGAGTGTAAAGGCATAAGAGAGCTTGACTGTGAGACGTACATGTCAAACAGGGACGAAAGTCGGCCTTAGTGATCCGACGGCACTGAGTGGAAGGGCCGTCGCTAAACGGATAAAAGTTACTCTAGGGATAACAGGCTGATCTCCCCCAAGAGTTCACATCGACGGGGAGGTTTGGCACCTCGATGTCGGCTCATCGCAACCTGGGGCGGTAGTACGTCCCAAGGGTTGGGCTGTTCGCCCATTAAAGCGGTACGTGAGCTGGGTTCAGAACGTCGTGAGACAGTTCGGTCCATATCCGGTGCAGGCGTAGGAGTATTGAGAGGAGCCTTCCTTAGTACGAGAGGACCGGGAAGGACGCACCGCTGGTGTACCTGTTATCGTGCCAACGGTAAACGCAGGGTAGCCATGTGCGGAGTGGATAACCGCTGAAAGCATCTAAGTGGGAAGCCCACCTCAAGATGAGTACTCCCATGGGGTTAACCCAGTAAGGTCTCGGGTAGACCACCCGTTGATAGGCTGTAGATGGAAGTCCAGTAATGGATGCAGTCGAGCAGTACTAATAGACCGAGGGCTTGACCTCTACTAATTATGTGTCAATACTTAACTCTTCATTTTCTCTATGCAGCCTTCTGGGCTCTGTGAAAGACCACAGACCCAAAAAGTTTCCTGGTGTCTATGGCGGTGTGGACCCACGCTCATCCCATCCCGAACTGAGTGGTGAAACGCACCTGCGGTGACGATAGTTGGTTGGTAGCAACCCGCCAAAATAACTCGACGCCAGGGTTCTATTTAAAGCAAAGCCTCAAGTCATCTAGACTTGAGGCTTTGTTGTTGGAACGATCGCTGCTACTAGTTCTGTGTGGTCGTTTTTCTTGGTATTTTTTGTGATGTAGTGTGGCGGGTTGTTTTTTAACGTGCCTAATAACAATGCCTATTATTGCTTTTGTGAACCAAAAGGGAGGGTGTGCTAAGTCCACTACGAGTGTTCACTTGGCTTATTGGTTGACGTATAAAAAAAAGAAGAATGTTTTGGTGATCGATGCGGATGCTCAACGATCGTCGTCGGTGTGGCTGGCCAGTTTGGAGGCCGATATCCCATTTGAGGTTTTGCAGACTCCGGATGATCTCTTGGAACAGATTCCGCTGTTGGCAGCGCGATATGAATATTTGGTGGTGGATGCTCCGGCGGGGTTAGCGGAGGCTTGTCGGGCTATTTTGTTTCGGGCGGATTTGGCGATCGTGCCTTGTCAACCGACGGGGATTGATTTGAAGTCGGCCAGTGATGCTGTGAGAATTATTCGGCAGGCGCAATCTGTGCGAGGGGGCGCACCCGCTGCGGCTATTTTTCTGAGTCGGGCTGTGCGGGGAACACGCCTCCTGGATGAGGCGATCGCGCTGCTGACGAAGACCAACATCCCAGTTCTGAAAACAGTTATTCATCAAAAGCAGGTGATTGCAGACACTTTCGGCCAAAGTAAAGTAGTGTGGAACTTACTAGGAAAATCGGCTACGGAGTCTGCAAACGAGTTCGATCGACTGTTCAAAGAGATTATGAGGATGCTGAAATGACGGGAAAAACTCGACGGACATTGAATGATTCTTTGGCGAAAGAGTTCGTTTTTGAGGCGAAAGAATCAACTAAAACAGCAACGCAGAAGACAAAAGCAACAACAACACGAACAGCTAAGGCTAAGCGCACTACCTCAACAAAAAGTGCAAATACTGAGAGCTTTGATTTGCTTGATACACAACTGACAAAACGTAAGGAAGGAACCGTTCGCATCACTGTTGATTTGACTGAGTCTATGCATCGAAAGCTGTCGATTTTTGCTGCCAAGACAGGGCAGAAAAAGGCAGAAATTATTAGAGATTTATTGGGTAAAGTAATTCATCAAGTGGAGTAGATTATTTTAACTGCTTTACTGGAATACTGCAAAACTGCATTTATACTGATCTAAGTATTGCAGTACTTTAGTACAGATGTGTTGGCATTACCGAGATGGAACTTTTTGGGTTTCTAAAGCTAGTGTTGTGTAGAGTGAGTCGCTAGCTTTAGGGCGTAGACGATCGTGGGTTTTCTCGGCATGAGTTTTTGAGTATTCAATTTGCGGCTGACTGGCCCTTAATTTTTTTGACCAGCATAGACTTCGTAGCCCCTTCAGCTTTACTATCTAAGGTTGGAATGAGATTTTAGTGTGCAAAGTTCTTTTGCTCACTTTGTTTTCTGTCAGAACCCCTGAAGTGCCCCTTTGGAAGACGACTTGAGGATCCTCAAGGTGCTCCAACTGGGTTAAGTCGTCTCCATGGATATATCGGTGAACCACGGCGCGCAATCGTTTCAGCTTGCGTTTGGTTATCGAGGTTCTGCCTGATGATGCTGAGGACTTTGCAACAGCCTCGGCCTGCCTTTCTGAATTGCCTACCCATGCTGTAGCAGGAGAAGCCTAGACGAAACACCCTAACAAATCAAAAACCTCGCAGATAGCCATCAACGAGGTTTCCACACTATTTAATTGTAGTTCTGAAGACGAGCTTGCCACTCAACTTCAGGAATAAGACTTAGCGGTCTTAACAAAAACCAGATAAGAATTGACTGCCAATCAGTTCTTATCGAATCAAACAACAAAGGAAACAAAAGGAGGTAACTAACGAAACAAAAAACGAAAGGTCTTCTGCTTACTTAATACCCACAAAAAAGGAGGTAATTAACGAAACAAAAAACGAAAGAGTCTTTTGCTTAATACCTAAAAAAGAAAGGAGGTAAACAACAAAAAAACTAAAGAGTCTTTTCGCTGAATCCAACAAACAACAACAACAACAAAAAGGAGGTAACAGACCAAACAAAAAACGAAGTTTTTGCTATCGTTCGAACCTACTAATCTCTCCAATAAGAAAGAAGTCTTTTTTCTTACAATCTAAATCCATTCCAAACAAAAGGAAGGTTTTAGTTTAATTGCTCAACCTATCTAAAAGGAAGCAAAGAAAGAGACCCACTTATTGAGTTGTTTTTGTCTACTTCAACAGTTTTAGTTTGATTGCTTAACCCCTTCAAAAGGAAGCTAAGAAAAAGAACTATCTGTTGACTTCTTGAAAACAAAAAATGAGATTTTTGCTTTCTACTCAGATGGAACTCAGTGCGTGACATTTAACCACTTACCTCTGCTCCCAAAAACAACCTACGCAAAAGGAGATTTTTCTATGACCTGGCCCGTAAAGCAACTAACTCTACTAGACAGTTCCAGAGCCCCTGGTATGCAAGCGTTTTTTCTGAGTGCCAGAGAAGAAAACAACGTAAATAGTCAATGCAAGTCAATGCAAGCTAATACAGTTGAGTCAACGCTGGAAGAACAACACTATCAATGCATTCAATCATTAATTAAAAATCTGACAAAACAGATGAAAGATTTAGCGAACAATTGCAGGTCAATTAGAAAATTGAGTCCTGTTTTTGTAAGCCAAAAGCTAACACCTAAGAGCCAGAAATTAGCGATCGGCACGATCGAGTCGTTCAACCCATATTATGAGGCATTTTCGGCCACTGACAACCCCTTCCCAGCCGCTTTTTTGCCGTCCAACCTGTCCCGAGGCGATCCATCCAGCTACTTTTTGCCGCCCAGCTGCCCGACCTCTCCTCAATGGGCGCTATTTCCTACAAGCCTTATTCCTCAAGGATTTTCGAGCATCTCACCCACAGTCTAGGAAATCTACTACCATGCTCCAACCATCGGTTAAAGTCCCCTTTCTTGAACTCAAAATTCACCCAGAAAACCAATTCCGCCAGGAATTTATTGAGGGTTCAGCGATCGATCCAAAACTGTTTGAATCGACCATTGAAATCGTTAATGATTTAGTTACAAACCTCGCGGGAGATGTGGCAACTCCCATTCACGATGCCCTCAACTGGCGCTACACCCGATTCGGTCTGAATGCCACCCCCAATCAATGGGCCGCTTTGTTTCTCAATGAGGATGGTTCCTGTTGGCAAGTCAAACTTTCTACACCGAGAAAAAATTTAAAAAAGGGAACTTTTCAGAAGTATGAAACCCCTGTAGGACAAGGGGCACAGGCATTTTTTCCGAAGATTCCAAAGGCCCTTTGGCAACCGATTTCCGATCGTTATCAAGTCCCCTTACCCGCAGAAAATCAGTCATTCTGGGACTGGATCCGACACAATCCAGAAATCCCGATCGTCATAACCGAGGGCGGCAAAAAAGCCCTCTCTCTGCTGAGCCAAGGCTACGTGGGGATCGCGCTCTACGGCGTTAATGGCGGCTATCGCACCACAGAGACGATCGGCGGCGAAAAACTGCCGCTGCTGCATCCCATCCTGATTCCAGACCTCATCCCTTTCATGGAATCCGATCGGCCTGTCATTCTAGCCTTTGACCAAGATGCAAACGGATCCACAAGAAGCAAAGTCCAAAAAGCCCTGAGCAAGTTTGGACTTCTCTTGGAAAAACAGGGCTGTCGGGTCAAGGTTGCACAGTGGGATAGCCAAGCAGGGCTTTGCAAGGGCGTGGACGACTTACTGGTTCAGGCTGGAACTGCTGCCTGGGAAATGGCCTACGACCATGCGATCGAGCTACAACACTGGTTGCTGCAAAACCGCCTAGAGCGAGAGTTTACCCGCCAGCCCAATCAGATCGTTCAAACCGCTCAACTCTCCACACTATTCAACCCAGCAACACCCGGCTCTATTGGATCCATCAACAACTGTCTGCCGCAGGAAGGGATTGTGGTTTTGCGCAGCCCTAAAGGCACCGAAAAAACAAAGCTGCTGGCACTGGCCACCCGTCACACCAACCAAGTCATTACACTCACCCATTTGATTTCCCTCGGTCGCAACCTCGCCGATCGCCTGGATGGAACCTTCCGGAATGACCTGGACTTTGGCGGTGGCTACGTTTTCGACAAGAGCACGGCCCAGGTGGCTAATATTAATCGACTAACAGCCTGTGTCGCAGGCTTGGGCTGGTTTGCCCAGCGGATTGAACAGTACATGGGCTGCGACCTCGTTCTAGACGAAGCCGTCCAGGTCGCTCGTACCTTATTAACAAGTTCAACGTGCAATACAGACGGTGGGCGGCCCGCACTTTTAGCCATTTTTGAGCAACTGGTTCGCAACGCTAACCGAGTACTCTGCGCCGATGCGGACTTTGACGATGCAACCATTGAATGGATCGAGTCGATTCGTAACGAAAAAGCTTGGATCCTCGTTAATCACTATCGTCCGACCCCCTACCCCACGAAAATCATCGACAGCCGCGATCGTAGTGCCGCGATCGCTGACATCGTTGCTACAGGAAAAACCCTAGAGAAAGGAACCGCCCTTTGGGTCGCCACAGACTCCAAAGGCTTAGCAAAAACGCTGAAAGAACTCTTAGAAGCAAATCTGGGTTCTGGATCCGTCATTGCCATTCACTCCGAATCCGTCGGTGGTAGCGTCGAACGCGCGCTTCTGCGGGACCCTAACGGTCAAATTCCAACCCTAGTCGCCCAGGGAGTCAAAGTGTTTATCGGCTCTCCCAGCATCAGTACTGGCGTGTCGATCGAAGTCCAAGACATCTTTAAAGTCGTCTATGGTCTCTTCACGGGCGTCAGCCTGCTCGATACCGACATGCTGCAACAACTCAGCCGGATTCGGCAACCAGTGGAGCGACGCATCTGGTGCGTTGAAAAAGGCTTACGTTACGCCAAAATCTCCAAGGCATTGACGGCCAGTCAGTTTAAGCGGGACTTAAAACAACGCACCTCTGCCACGGTCTTGATTGCCCGATCGAGCCTGTCCCCGGCTGCCCTGGAACAAATGGAAGCCTACAACTGGGAGAGTAATCCCCACCTCACCTTATATGCAAACTTTGGTGCGACCCAAAACCGCGCTATGGTGAACTTGAGATCTCAACTAGTCACTCGACTGAAGATGGCAGGGCATTCGATCGAAATTATCCAGCCTCCCCCTAACTCGGAAATGCGCAACCTCATGACTGAGCTGCGCGCCGCTGTCAAACAGCGTGATGCCGAAGCAATTTGGAAAGCGGCATCCCTTACCTATGCCGAAAAATTGGCTCTGGACGAAAAACAAAAAACTGGAGAAGCCCTCTCTCCAGAAGAACGTTTAGCCATTCAACGCTTCCAAATCTGCGAGTTCTACGTTATCCCTCCAGAAGAGCTAACCCTGGAAGACGTACTGAACGATCGCAACGGACGAGCCCAGATCGAACTTCGTCGCCTGGAAGAATTTCTGCACCCCGAACTTGCGACCAGCACTACGACCCACAGCATCGAAACCCAAGTCCAGCAGGGAGCCCCATTTACCCCTTGGGATTTCTCCAACGCTGAAACCCGAAACCTCGTGTTCCACAACCTTGGACTCTCAGATTTCATCCATAACGCGATCGCCGGTGGTAAATGGTACATGTCCGACCTGGAACCGATCGCCCAAAAACTCCTGCAATACCGCAAAGACCTAGAAATCTACCTGGGCTACCGCGTCAGCACCAAAATCTCGATCACGCAGCTGGTGCATCAGCTCTGTACCCAAATTGGCATTACCTTTACCCGGCATCGCCAGCGGAAAGACAAGAAGGTTCTCTCCTTCTACACACTGAATCAAACTGACTTCGATCGGAAAATGGCTATCCTTTCACGCCGACAAGCCGATCGTGAAAAGGACTCCCAGCCAAACTCAGCAACAGAACAGTTCCCGATCCATCAAGGGGGTATACAGGAATTTTTACCCCCTCCTGGATCAGCATCCAACGTGGATGAAAAGCCCATAGACTCTAGGGAAGTACCAGCAACAGATTTAGAACAAAACAGTATTGAGACATTAGCCAGTAAATCCGAAGTCTTCGAAGGTGCTGACCTAGATAGTACAAGTACTAGTATCTCAACCTAGCCATTAAAATTTGAGGTTTTCATCTCACAACTATAAAAAAATCTCTCATCTTTGACAGAAAGAGCACCTGACAGTCTCGCCGTTTTGAGAACTGTCCAAATTTTGCTGCGCACAATTAGATAGAGGGACCAGTAATGTCCTCTCTATGGATTTGGCTTAGCCCAGTTCTCATCAGGTCGCCTCATCAGCTCTTCGATCTGCTTTAACAAGCCTCTCCCGCACACACCCAAGACCTGACAACATAATTTCGAACCTATTGGCTATCCCCAATAAGCTTGCAGGGCAAGTATTTCAGTCACACTTGCAACTTCCGGAATATTTAGAAATAAAAATGCTTGACAGAATTTGAAAAATCGAGCTATCTTAATAAAGCGCAGTGAGGCGGAGCGCTGAAGCGAGCTGACCGAGCTGTGTTCAGAACCAGGACAGAAAAATAAGTTTGGAAGCCAGTATAGCACTATAAACCTGTCAAGGAAATAGTGAATCTTCGTAGGATCAGTAGTCTTTGTGAGACTCTCTCTACGATAGATTTCAACCGGATGAAGAATCCAGGTTATGGTTCGAATTACTTCTGAGTTGACCTTGTGTTAACTCATTAATATGGAGAGTTTGATCCTGGCTCAGGATGAACGCTGGCGGTATGCTTAACACATGCAAGTCGAACGGACTCTTCGGAGTTAGTGGCGGACGGGTGAGTAACGCGTGAGAATCTGCCTTTTGGTCGGGGATAACAGTTGGAAACGACTGCTAATACCGGATGTGCCTACGGGTGAAAGATTTATTGCCAAAAGATGAGCTCGCGTCTGATTAGCTAGTAGGTGAGGTAATGGCTCACCTAGGCGACGATCAGTAACTGGTCTGAGAGGATGACCAGTCACACTGGGACTGAGACACGGCCCAGACTCCTACGGGAGGCAGCAGTGGGGAATTTTCCGCAATGGGCGAAAGCCTGACGGAGCAATACCGCGTGAGGGAGGAAGGCTTTTGGGTTGTAAACCTCTTTTATTAGGGAAGAAGATCTGACGGTACCTAATGAATCAGCATCGGCTAACTTCGTGCCAGCAGCCGCGGTAATACGAGGGATGCAAGCGTTATCCGGAATTATTGGGCGTAAAGCGTCCGCAGGTGGTTTTACAAGTCTGCTGTCAAAGCGTGGAGCTTAACTCCATAACGGCGGTGGAAACTGTAAGACTAGAGGTCAGTAGGGGTCACGGGAATTCCCAGTGTAGCGGTGAAATGCGTAGATATTGGGAAGAACACCAGCGGCGAAAGCGCGTGACTGGGCTGATTCTGACACTCATGGACGAAAGCTAGGGGAGCGAAAGGGATTAGATACCCCTGTAGTCCTAGCCGTAAACGATGACAACTAGGTGTTGCGCGTATCGACCCGCGCGGTGCCGTAGCCAACGCGTTAAGTTGTCCGCCTGGGGAGTACGCACGCAAGTGTGAAACTCAAAGGAATTGACGGGGGCCCGCACAAGCGGTGGAGTATGTGGTTTAATTCGATGCAACGCGAAGAACCTTACCAGGGCTTGACATGTCGCGAACCCCGCTGAAAGGTGGGGGTGCCTTCGGGAGCGCGAACACAGGTGGTGCATGGCTGTCGTCAGCTCGTGTCGTGAGATGTTGGGTTAAGTCCCGCAACGAGCGCAACCCACGTTCTTAGTTGCCAGCATTCAGTTGGGCACTCTGGGAAGACTGCCGGTGACAAACCGGAGGAAGGTGTGGATGACGTCAAGTCAGCATGCCCCTTACGCCCTGGGCTACACACGTACTACAATGCTACGGACAAAGAGCAGCCAGCCAGCGATGGTGCGCTAATCTCATAAACCGTGGCTCAGTTCAGATTGCAGGCTGCAACTCGCCTGCATGAAGGCGGAATCGCTAGTAATCGCAGGTCAGCATACTGCGGTGAATACGTTCCCGGGCCTTGTACACACCGCCCGTCACACCATGGGAGTTGGCCACGCCCGAAGTCGTTACTCTAACCGTTCGCGGAGGAGGGCGCCTAAGGCAGGGCTGATGACTGGGGTGAAGTCGTAACAAGGTAGCCGTACCGGAAGGTGTGGCTGGATCACCTCCTTTTAGGGAGACCTTACCCCTTCTTTTTGAAAGTCCTAGGACATTAAAGTAAAAAAGGAGCAGGTCATCTCAAGGTCGGTCAGGAATATAGTGTTGGTTTCCAAACTGTCTGGTCTGGTTATTCAACCAGCATGGGCTATTAGCTCAGGTGGTTAGAGCGCACCCCTGATAAGGGTGAGGTCCCTGGTTCGAGTCCAGGATGGCCCACCTTACAATCTGTATATTTAAAAAAGCAGATTGTTATGTAAGGGGGTTTAGCTCAGTTGGTAGAGCGCCTGCTTTGCAAGCAGGATGTCAGCGGTTCGAGTCCGCTAACCTCCACTGAGTGATTTAGTCACTCTAAAAGTGTTAACAATTTAGCAACTTCGTTGTTGACAGATCTAATCTGTTTAGCAATCAGTCTGCTGGATTTGTTATCCAGTCAGAACCTAGAAAACTGCATAGAGAAAGAGTCAGGTAGAAAGAATTACTTTATGCGATCAGCACGAGTAATTCCTTCATAGACACCAATGATTAGTAATTGTGGTCAAGCTACAAAGGGCTAATGGTGGATACCTAGGCACACAGCGGCGATGAAGGACGCGGTTACCGGCGATATGCCACGGGGAGTTGGAAGCAAGCTTTGATCCGTGGGTTTCCGAATGGGGCAACCCTTAATACTACTGCCTGAATCCATAGGGCAGAAAGAGCTAACCCAGCGAATTGAAACATCTTAGTAGCTGGAGGAAAAGAAAACAAACGTGATTCCCTTAGTAGCGGCGAGCGAAGGGGGAACAGCCTAAACCAGAGAGCATGCTTTCTGGGGTCGTGGGACAGCGACATGGACTCTAGCGGCTAGACGAAGCACTTGAAAGGTGCACCAGAGAAGGTGAAAGTCCTGTAGTCGAAAGCTTAAAGATACTAGCTGCATCCCGAGTAGCCTGGAGCACGTGGAATTCCGGGTGAATCAGCGAGGACCACCTCGTAAGGCTAAATACGTCTGTGTGACCGATAGTGAACCAGTACCGCGAGGGAAAGGTGAAAAGAACCCCGGGAGGGGAGTGAAATAGAACATGAAACCATTAGCTTACAAGCAATCGGAGCCCGATTAGAACGGGTGACGGTGTGCCTGTTGAAGAATGAGCCGGCGACTTATAGGCACTGGCAGATTAAGACGGGAATGTCGAAGTCAAAGCGAAAGCGAGTCTGAATAGGGCGTTAGTCAGTGTTTATAGACCCGAACCCCGGTGATCTAACCATGGCCAGGATGAAGCTTGGGTAACACCACGTGGAGGTCCGAACCGACCGATGTTGAAAAATCGGCGGATGAGCTGTGGTTAGGGGTGAAATGCCAATCGAACCGGGAGCTAGCTGGTTCTCCCCGAAATGTGTTTAGGCGCAGCGGTAATGATTATAGCGAGGGGGTAAAGCACTGATTCGGTGCGGGCTGGGAGACCGGTACCAAATCGAGTCAAACTCTGAATACCTCGTGCACACATTGCCAGTGAGACGGTGGGGGATAAGCTTCATCGTCAAGAGGGAAACAGCCCAGACCACCAGCTAAGGTCCCCAAATCACGGTTCAGTGATAAAGGAGGTGGGAATGCAGAGACAACCAGGAGGTTTGCCTAGAAGCAGCCATCCTTAAAAGAGTGCGTAATAGCTCACTGGTCAAGCGTTCCTGCGCCGAAAATGAACGGGGCTAAACCGTGTACCGAAGCTGTGGGATTTGTCTATCGATAAATCGGTAGGGGAGCGTTCTGTTGTAGTGTGAAGCCGTAGCGGCAAGCAGCGGTGGACGAAGCAGAAGTGAGAATGTCGGCTTGAGTAGCGCAAACATTGGTGAGAATCCAATGCCCTGAAATCCTAAGGGTTCCTCCGGAAGGCTCGTCCGCGGAGGGTTAGTCGGGTCCTAAGGCGAGGCGGAAACGCGTAGTCGATGGATAACTGGTTAATATTCCAGTACTCGATTTTGGATTGTGCAGAGGGACGGAGTAGGCTAACGCATCCGGATGTTGGTTACCGGTTCAAGCGTTCGAGGCTTTGAGGAACGGCGAAAACGTTCCGAGCTGAGACGTGAGTACGAGGCACTACGGTGCCGAAGTGTGTGATGTCAGGCTTCCAAGAAAAGCTCTAAACACGTTAATCCAAAGTCACCCGTACCCTAAACCGACACAGGTGGGATGGTTGAGAATACTAAAGGGCGCGAGATAACTCTCTCTAAGGAACTCGGCAAAATGGCCCCGTAACTTCGGGAGAAGGGGTGCCCACGCAAGTGGGTCGCAGTGAAGAGTCCCAGGCGACTGTTTACCAAAAACACAGGTCTCCGCTAAGTCGCAAGACGATGTATGGGGGCTGACGCCTGCCCAGTGCCGGAAGGTTAAGGAAGTCGGTCA